>CAYSXM010000242.1:0-6564 GCA_964434905.1 uncultured Pirellulales bacterium
GCAAGGAAAACCGTGATTGGCCCGCGCTGCGTATTGGTGCATACGTGAGTCAGGGACAATTGCGGTTTGACGCAGCAGACGCGACACGTTCGGTTCCGCAGCAGAAGGCTCAGGAATAATTCGGGCCTATACATCGATGCCCAGGCTGCGTTGGTACGAGCGGCGCTGGCTGCTGGCTTGGAAGCCGTCGGTCACTTCGCGCCAGCGTTTCGCCGCCTCGACCAATGCTTCGCGCGGGGGCATGGCACGCGAGACCGAGGTATGAACCGCCTTGGTCAGTGCGGCCAAATATTCGTCGTGGCCGGGTAGCCGCAGCGCATCGAGCGTGTGCAGTTGGCCCAGCGTCTCTTGCAGTACTCGAGCATAGTCACGCGCGGCGGCCGGAGATATTTCTTCCTCGGTCCAGCGCTCGGGCTTGGATAGTTGCGACTTGCGAAATAGCGTAGTGGACCCGCTGTGGGGGCTGATCTGGTTGCACCACGGCTCCGTGGCCAGGAAGACCAGCAGTTGCTGCGCGGCGTCGGGAAAGCGCGAGATATTCAGCGTCGAGGCCAGCCGGCCACACGCCCCGAGTAGCGGCACGTGCGTGCTTTCCGTCGGGCCACGCTGATCCCAAAAACCACCCCCGGGCTGATACACTTCGCGCGAACCCGGCAGCGCCGCAAACCCGACCTCGGCGCGTGGATCGCGCACGCGCAGCGTGTTCACCGCCGACGCCGCGCTGGGCCAACTCAGCCCCAGGGCCGATTGACCCTTCCAGAACGCGCGGCGCACGTCGGCCGGATTCAGTTGGACCGCGTCGGCCGGCATGTGCATGGTGGCAGCCACCAATTCTTCCAGCGCGCGCACAAAAGGCGGACCATCGATCAGCGGATTCATCGACTCGAGGTGAAACGTCGCCGAATAGTGGTCGCGATGCTTGGCATACGCGGCTCCACGAGCTAGCAACACCAAGCCTCCCCAAGGTGACCCTAGGGGTTCGAGCGTGCCATGCCACGGTTGGTCGGCCGGGGGCGCGGCGTCGCCCAGTCGCTGACGGTCGGAAAAAAACTCCGCCAAACTAGCATAGTCCGACCACGTTTCCGGAGGCTGCTTTTCAAATTGCCGGAACAAATCCGCGCGGTAGTACAACACCAGCGATGCCGAACCCAATGGCACGCCAAAAGTCCGAGCACCCCACGTCGCTTCGCGCAATCGCAGGTTTTCGAATAGATCGGGCCAAGCCACCGCGTTGCCCGCGATCAGGCTGTCTGGCAACGCGCCGATGAATTTCTCGTCTGCCAGTGTCCCCACACGATAGGAAGGGTACACCACCACATCGCCTACCAGGTTTTCGGCCACCAGCGGATCGCCTTCGGCCACTTCGGCTACGGTCAGTTCCGAACCCGTTTGTGCCTTCCATTCACCCGCCACGCGTCGCACGGCGTCGGCCAGGGGGCGATCGCCCACCACGATCGCGGTGAGATCCATTCCTTGGAACGGCAAGCGTTCGCGAACTTCGACAGTGGGTTCCGCGGGGCCGCACCCCCCCAGGGCAGTCGACGCCAGCGCCAGCCCGGAACCGGCTAGCCAATGGCGCCGCGAAACCGGCCAGCCGCCGTCGACCGAAGGTGCACCAGGATCGGTTTCCATGACGCAGTTCGCGGGGGTTTGAAAATCGCCGTTAGCCGAACGCTCGCCTGCTTTCTGTGTTCCGCACGACAGCCAGGCCCAAGGGCGAAGATGAATCCTAGGACTGGTGGTTGTACATGGTCAATTGGCGACGGCTCGCGAATTGTCTGGTCGATCGCATTCGGTCGTTAAACGCATGGGCCCAGGGCCAGGCGCAGGGCGGCGCCTGGCACATTTCGGGGGGTGGTCTGCCATTGCTTGGAAAAACCAGGCTGGGTTATGATCCGCCCCCCCCAGTGCTGTCAGCCGCGGCAGCAGATTCGCCAAGAGGCTCGCTTTTCCATGCAATCGCTGGCCAGCATGTTGCGCCATTTGGCACTGGTTTGCGTGGCGGTCGCTGCGCCCATCCTGCTTTTGTCTCAAACACCACTGGCCCAAGTGGCCGAAAACTGGCTGCTGGCTCACCTTCGCAGTCTGGCGCACCAGGCGGGGCCCACTGGCCGGCCAAAAGCTTCACCTGGCAAGTCGTCGCAGACCGGCACGGAAGCACTCGACGACACAACCTTGGCGTACCAGGCACCGCCACGCAGACCATTTTCCGAGACGTGGCCCCCCGACGCGCCCCGAGCGTCTGCGGGAGATCAGCCCGAGGGCTGGCCCCGCGCCCTGACGCGAGAAACCGCGTCGCCGGCCGTATTGAGTGCGAATTCCAGAGGGGCTACAGCCCTGTCACATCCATCGCAATGGTCGCGGGCCAGCGCGTTCCCTTCTCCGGTCGCGGCGATCCCTGTGACGCACCTGGCGAACGATGGATCTCAGGCGGTATCTCCGCTGGTCCCCTTGAATGACCAAGAGCGCGCGGCGGCAATTCCGACCAGCTCGAACCAATTCGCCGAGAACTCCGCGGGAAAATCGGCGGGCGAATTGTCGCGCCGTTTCGAGCGACTGCGGGAGTTGGGCGCCAACTATTACCTACTAGAAACCTGGGGCGAGGATTCCGGCCTATTCCGGTTTCACTGCAAGATGGCAGTCGGTGGCGAACACCGTCAATCGCGACATTTCGAGGCCACTGCGGCCGACCCCTTGGTCGCGGTTGACACCGTGCTTGCCCAGGTCGAATCGTGGCGGTTTCCTGCCGGAAACTAATGCCCTGGCGCTGCTCGACCCACCGCTCGTCGACACGGGTCAGTGACAGAAAGCAAGAACGAAAGATCGTTGCTATTCAGAACCGGCAGCACTTAGCCGGCCCCCTGGCCGGGACAGACTCTGGGTCCGCCTCGGCGTTCTAGCAGCCCAGGTGGCTAAAAAAACCGGTAGTCGGCGGGGCGTGGAAGAGCTACCATCGCCCCGATGGCGTGTGGTGCGTGGCCCGATTTGCTCCCGGTTCTCCAGAGCCCATCCGATGCGAACTTTGCATCCGCTGGCAGCCCAGGCGTTGTGGCGCCAGAGCGTGGCGTTACGCTTTGGACACACCCTGGCGGGGGGGCGTGCTCGTCACCACCGCTGGCCTGTCCCGGAACCTGTTGGTCTGGACCAATCGAGCGAGTCGAGCGAGGAACCTGGCCTGGCCCCGCGCGACGCCCGAATGGCTCGCGTGGAAGCGGTATTGTTGATGGCGCGGGAGCCGCTCGGAAGCCGAAAAATAGGTAAACTTGCCGGCTTGGCGGACGGCACGGAAGCACGTACATTAGTCCGCCAATTGAACCGATTTTACGATGCGCTGGGGACGGCCTTTCGTGTCGAGGAGGTAGCCGGCGGCCTGCAGTTGTTAACCCGTCCCCAATACGGCGTTTGGTTGCGTCGCCTGCGACCGGCACCGGTGGAATCCCGGTTGTCGGGGCCGGCCCTGGAAACGCTGTCGGTAGTGGCCTATCGTCAGCCGGTACTGCGGGCCGATATAGAGGCGATCCGGGGGGTGCAGTGCGGCGAAATGCTGCGGCAGCTTATGGAGCGCGACCTGGTGCGCATTGTGGGGCGCGGCACCGAGCTAGGTCGCCCGTTTTTGTACGGGGTGACGAAGCGTTTTTTGGAGAGTTTCGGGCTGCGAGATTTGGAAGAGTTGCCTCGATCAGAGCAACTTCGTGGCGCTGGCCGCCCGACAGGTTTGGGACCGGCGGAAGCGGACAAGGAAACTAGCCGGGAAGACCTCCCGGATTCGGGTATATAGATCATCGCCGATAGTGAGGAGTTCGCCGTGAGCAAGTCGATGACATTGGGAATTGTTCGCCGAGGGCCGACCGACGAATTGCGGTCACGTTTGTTGGTTAACGAGCGCGCGAACCTGCGCGCCCAGGCAGACGATGAAGAATGGGATGACGAAGACGAAGACGAGGATGAGGAAGACGACGATGAGGAAGACACCGCCAAGGAAGACGAGAACGAGGGTTTTGAGAAGGGTGACTGGAAAGAAGTAGATGACGACGAAGACGATGAGGATGATGACGAGGAAGACGAAGACGAAGACGACGAATTAGAGGAAGAGGAAGACGCAGAGGACGAAGAGTGGGACGAGGAAGACGACGAGGAATGGGACGAGGAAGACGACGAAGAGTGGGATGACGACGAAGACGATGAGGATGACGACGACGACGACGATGAGGACGAGGATGAGGATGAAGAATGGGAAGAGGAAGTATAAGAGCGCGCGATGATCGTGGTGTAAAGCCTCGCGATTGGGTCTGGCTGCACACGGATCGCCGGTACCCGACCTGACCGTTCGCGCCTGGCTGAACGGGACTATGTTGAGCGTGCGGTTCCTGCTCCCTTTCCACGGCGCAACAGCGCGCCGCACACATTTCCTGAAAGCAAAGTCGCCATGACCCACGTACGACGAGTAGCGGCGATGCGTTGCGCCCTGGGGCTAGCGCTCGCGGCTGCCGCGATGTCGCCATGGGCCAGTGCCGAGGAACCACTTCCCGATGGAAACCCAGCCGTGGAACTGCCCGACGACGCCTCCAAGGCCAGCTATTGCTTGGGCTTGAACATTGGCCGCAACCTGAAGTCGCAGGGCGTACCGGTTGATCCCACGATCTTCGCGCGGGGTTTGGCCGATGCCTTGAGCGGTGCGCAGCCTGCTCTGACTGACGAAGAAGTTGCGGCGGTGATGCAAGCCTTTGAAAAGGAGATGGCCGCCAGACATCGCGCGCGCTCCATGCGGGCTGGCCAGGCCAACCTGGCCGAGGGTGAACAGTTCTTGGCGGCCAATGCCAAGAAGGAAGGTGTCAAGACCCTGCCCAGCGGCTTGCAGTACAAGGTACTCAAGGTCGGCAACGGCCCCAAACCCCAAGCCCGCGACACAGTACGCACGCACTACGAAGGTCGATTGATCAACGGCGAGGTATTCGATAGCTCGTACGCGCGCGAGGAACCCACCACATTCGAGGTAGGGGGTGTGATCCCCGGCTGGACGGAAGCCTTGAAACTGATGCCCGTCGGCTCGAAATGGCAATTGTTCATTCCCGCCAAATTGGCCTATGGCGAGCGAGGCGCTGGACCCCAGATTGGTCCCAACGCTACCCTGGTGTTCGACATCGAATTGCTGGCAATCGAATAGCCGCCGGTCAGCGTGCTCGACCACCGCGATTGCTTGTCGGGTTGAGCTGTGCCGCGTAGACTAGCGAGGCCGGCACCGCCCGAGTTCGCGCAAGGCGCGGTGCCGTGCGTGCGGAACAGCCGAGGCGCGGGCCTGGAGCGCGCGACCAGGCTCCCCGCTGGTCGGGTATGCCCGGCGCTGGGGCCGTGCCGGTGCGTAGACCGATACGATGGCCTGCTGGCGGGATGACACTTTTCTGACCCTGTGCGGCGAATGGCGGATCGCGTGGCCGGGCCCTCTGAAGTCGCGTTTCAACGGTGCATTGCCCCCCACTGCGGAGCCACGTACGGCGTGGAAGAGGTGCGGGTCGAGTGCGGCAAGTGCGGCTCGCTGTTGGATGTGGCATACGACTGGAACAGGGCTCGCCCTCCGCGAACCTTGGCCGACCTCGAGGCGCAATGGGTGCGCCGCCGCGACCCGGTCTCTTTTAGCGGTGTCTGGAGATTCCACGACCTGCTGCCGTTTGCCCGTCGCGAGCAGGTGGTCACCATCGGCGAAGGGCAGACGCTGTTACAAGACGCGCCTCGCGTGGCCGAATACGTGGGGCTGAAACCTGGCCGGTTGTTCTTGCAGTACGAGGGGATGAACCCCTCGGGCAGTTTCAAGGACAACGGCATGTCGGCGGCGTTCACCCACGCACGCAGCATTGGCGCCGAGCGCGCGGCGTGCGCATCGACCGGTAATACCAGCGCTTCGCTGGCCGCCTACTGCTCGGTCACGCGGCTGTTGAAGGCCGTGATCTTCATCGGTTCCGGCAAGATCTCTTATGGCAAGCTCTCGCAAGCGCTCGATTACGGCGCGCTGACGATGCAAATCGCCGGAGACTTCGACGACGCCATGGCGCGCGTCAAGGAAGTGTCGCGCGACCTGGGTATTTACCTGGTGAACAGCGTCAACCCGTTCCGGCTCGAAGGGCAGAAGACGATCATGTTCCGGGTGCTCGAAGCGCTGGGCTGGGATCCCCCCGACTGGATCGTGGTACCGGGGGGCAACCTGGGCAACTCGAGCGCCTTTGGCAAGGCCTTTGCCGAGTTGCTGGAGTTGGGCCTGATCGACCGCGCGCCACGCTTGGCAGTTATCAATGCCGCCGGAGCCAACACGCTGTACGAACTGGTCGAACGCCGAGGGGTGCGCTGGAATGGCGGCCGGATCGCCGAAGAGACGATCGCCGGCTACTACCAAGAGCTCGATGCCGGGGGCCGGCGCGCCTCGACCATTGCCAGCGCCATCGAGATCAACCGCCCGGTCAATTTGGCAAAATGCTTGCGGGCTTTGGCTACCTGCGATGGCGTGGTGCGCGAAGCGAGCGACCAGGATATTCTAGACGCCAAGGCCCAGGTCGGCGTGGGGGGGCTGGGTTG
>CAYSXM010000243.1:0-6527 GCA_964434905.1 uncultured Pirellulales bacterium
AGCCGAACGTGTCGCGTCTGCCGCGTCAAACCGCAATCGCCCCTGACTCACGTATTCACCACTACGCTGCGCGGGCCGATCACGGTTTTCCTTGCAGCCGCAACCCTTTCGACTCCTCGCGACGAAGTTCATGATTAATCCGGGCTTACCGCTTGTCGCCGCACATACGACGACATAAGATCGTTGCTAAGCCATTACTGTTGGCCGATTTACATTGCGATCTGCTGCCAGAGTTCTATTCTAAGTGGGTACACAATCGTCGTCAACGAATGCGCGGTCGGAAGATCGCACGGACGATTTGGCAGGCCAACCCCCATGGCGGGCGGCCGGCCGGCGATACTACGCCCTCAACGATTTCTTGCGACAACGCTTCGGCCAGGCGGTCCACAAAGTCAGCGTCGACGCCGGGTTTACCTGCCCCAATGTCGACGGCACGGTGGCAGTTGGCGGCTGTACCTTCTGCGACAACCGCAGCTTCAGCCCCAGCCGGCGTTTGCCGCGCACCACCATAACGGGGCAGATCGACGAAGGCATTCGCCACCTGGTGCGGCGCTATCGTGCGCGGCGCTACCTGGCCTATTTTCAGCCGGCCACGAATACCTACGCACCGGTCGAGCGGCTGCGGCGCGTGTATGCCGAGGCCCTGGCTCATCCACTGGTGCTGGGCCTGGCAATTGGTACGCGGCCCGACTGCCTGAGCGACGACGTACTGTCCTTAATCGACGAATTGGCCGCCACGCACTATGTATCGCTCGAGTTGGGTTTGCAAACCATGCACGACCGCTCGTTGGTGGCGATGAACCGGGGCCACCTGCACGCCGCCACGGTCGAGGCCGTCGGTCGCATGGCCCACCGGCGTTTCGAACTCTGCGCGCACCTGATGCTGGGGCTGCCCGGCGAATCGCGCGACGACATGCTGGCCACGGCGGTGGAAACCGCGCGACTGGGGTTCGACGCGGTGAAGCTGCACAATCTGTACGTGGTGCGTGGCACTCCCTGGGGCGATGACTATCTGGCCGGCCGGCTGCCATTGCTCGAGCGCGGCGCGTACGTGTCGCTAGTGGTCGACGTGCTCGAACGGCTGCCGTCAAACTGCGTTATCGAGCGCACCAGCGGCGACGCGCCCCCCGACTTCTTCCTGGGCCCGGCCTGGTCGACCGACAAGCCGGGCCTGCGCGCAGCCATCGACGCCGAATTCCTGCGCCGCGACACCTGGCAAGGGAAACTGCTGTGCACGAGGTGAGGTGCGTGGCGATCGCATGCGCCACACTCGCACGTGGCCCGTGCGACCCAACCTGGCGAGATAACCGCGCTTACCGGTGGCCGTCGTATAAGAGCGGAAAGAAACGGCCGGAAAGCGTTTGGCCCACCGGCACCGCAGGCACGCCCGCCAAAAGCGGTTCGCTGCTGGCACTGGTCACGTCGGCTCGCAGCAAGTTCACCACCGTCGCGCGGCGCGGCCGGTCGGTGTCGTTGGCAAACGAACCATGTACCAGCAGCGGATGGTGAAAGGCAGCCTCGCCCGCAGACAACTCAATCGCCCGCGGCTGGAACGCGGCCAGTTGCTCGGGGGTGAGCACCTCGCGAATCGAATCCATGTCGCCCGCCAACCCGGTGATGGGTAAGAGCGGCCAGCGGTGGCTGCCCCGCACATATTGCAAGCAACCGTTGTCGGCCCGCGCGTCGTCCAGCCCCATCCAGCAGGTCAGGTGCGCCATCGGCACCGTGCGCGTCCAATAGGAATAGTCTTGGTGCCAGGCCACCACGCCGCCATGTTGGGCGGGCTTGCAGAACAACTGGTCGTGCCAGAAGCGAACCGGCCCGCCCAGCAGTTGATAGGCCGGAACCAGCAGCGCTGGATGCCACAGCAGGTCGTGGAACCCCGGCGCAATGCGCCAGGCCCCCAGTGCGTGGAACAGCACCCGGCTAGGGTCAATCGACTCGTTCGAGTGGAACTCGTGAAACAGATCATGGCCCGGGTGTCGGGGATCGACCAGCGTCGCCAGCTCGGCGCGCAGTGTTTCGATCTGCGGGTTGTCGAGAATGCGGATGCCCGCCAGATAGCCTTGCTGGTGAAACTGGGCCACCTGCTGGTCGGAAAGGTGATAGCGTTCCCAATCGTCCGGGGTCATCGGCGGACCCAAGAAATCGGAAACGGGGTGTGAAAAACTGGCCAGGTCGCTGGTCATGACGATATCAAGCAATCTGAAGAACTCGGTAGGGCGATGGCATTGCCGACGCACCATGCGTGCAACCAAGAACGCCTCGACCCGCTGCCGTCAGGATAGCGGCTGTGCTGGCAGCAGGCCAACTGCCAGCAGTCCGCGACGCGGCCTCGGCGCGACGTGTTGCGATTCAACGCGTGTCGCCGACCCGGCATTAGTGCCGGCGGGCGACGACAAACTCGGCCAGTTGTTCCAATACCGTCCGAGATGCACTGGGCGGTAGCGCCGCCAACCGACCGCGTGCATCGGCGGCGAACGATTGAGCCCTGCACTGCGCATATTCCAGCGCATCGGTCCGAGCAAGCCAGGGAGCCAGAGCATCGCGCGCGACGGAAGAAGGCGACTTCAAAATCTCCAGCACTGTCGGCCGATCGTCGGGGGGAGTCTGCTGCAGCAGGCGAATGATCGGCAGCGTAAGTTTTTGCTTCTCGAGGTCGGTCCCCAGCGATTTTCCCGCCGCCGATTCGTCGCCCCACAAATCGAGCAGGTCGTCGGCAATCTGAAACGCCATTCCCAACTCGCGGCCGTACTGAGTCAACGATTCGACAAGCTCAGGCGTGGCGCCCGAATAGTGCGCCCCCAATCGGCAACAGCACGCACACAACTGGGCGGTCTTACCTTGGATCAGCCCCAGGTATTCTTCCTCGCGCAGGGCAAAATTGCCGCGGCTGTGTACCTGGCGCAGCTCGCCTTCGCAAACCAGGTTGGTCGCCTCGCCAATCGTGCGGCAGGCCCAAGCGCTGCCGGTAGTGCTGGCCAGATAGAAGGCATGCGTGAACAAATAGTCGCCCAACAGCACGCTGGCCTCGTTGGTCCACAACGAATTGACCGTGGCCAAATGGCGACGCACGTCGGCGTCGTCCAGCACGTCGTCGTGGACCAGCGTGGCGGTGTGGATCATTTCCACCACCGCGGCCAGTATGAAGTGCTCGTCGGCCACCCGACCACAAGCTTTGGCCGACAACAGCAGCAGCGCCGGACGCAGCCGCTTGCCCCCCAACCGAAAGCTGTATTTGACTAGTTCGTCGACAAACGGGTATCGGCTGTGTAATTCGCCGCGCAGCACTTCCTCGGCACGAGCCAGCTCATCGGCTATCGGCGCGAACAACGCGCCAACTTCCAGTCGGGCAGCCTCGACGGTGATGGGATTCATCCGTTGCCTTTGTTTGCCGCCAGCCGGCAAGCCGGGACAGCCACTAGGAGTCGCTCGCCGGACGTCGCGCGAACACGCCGCTCGCCCCGCCCGATTTCGCTTCCAATTGCAGTCGCTCGATCACCATCGATCGATCGACCGATTTGCACATGTCGTAAACCGTCAGAGCCGCCACGGAAACCGCGGTCAAGGCTTCCATTTCAACGCCCGTCCGCGCCGTGACCCGCACGCTGGCCTCAATTTCCACGGTGTCGCCACCGGCAAATCCGAAGGCAATTTCCACCGCATCCAACCCCAATGGGTGGCACAGCGGAATGAGTTCCGCGGTGCGTTTGGCCGCCATGATGCCCGCCAGCCGAGCCACCTCTAAAACATCGCCCTTGGCCAATGCCCGATCGCGAATCTTCACCAAGGTATCGGGCGACATCCGCACACGACCGCTCGCCCTGGCGGCGCGGGGGGTGACCGCTTTGGCACCCACGTCGACCATTCGGCTGGCGCCTTGGGCATCGAAATGGGCAAAATCGCTCATGGGGCCAATCTTCGTGAAAAATCTCACAAGATCACCATGCATTCTAGATTCGTGCTGCAAGTCGTCTAGGGGGACACCCCCCCGCCGGATGGAGTGATGGGTTCCACCGGGCGCAGTTCGCTCACCGGACCTGCCAGCTTCACAAGTTTGGACAGCCACTCGCCCGCCACCTGGACTTCGGCCACGGTTTGGCCTTCAGAAACCAGCGGACACCACACACGGTCCTCTGCTCGGCGCCGATATATGATGGCCCAGCGGGCCGATTCCGCCGCACCGGGTCGCCGGGGGTCCCACCCCACCAACTCGATCTCAGCCGACGCCAAGGCAGGCGACTGGGCCACCATCGACAACGCCTGAAACGGCGCCAAGTTCGGCGCCAAGATCACGGTTTGGCCTGGGGCCAATTTCCCAGTAGTGCGTAGCAACGCCGAATCGATCGAGTCGCCCCAGTAGCTGGCTTCAAAGCCCAATCGCAGCGCCCCAGGCAGGCCACCTACCAGCGGACTGTAATAGCTCAACCAAAACGGGGAATGAAACCACAGCGACCAGGCCTGTGTCGCGAGCAGCAGCAGTACGAACGCACGTTGCAACAAGAGTTGGCGAGCCAGTGTCTTGGCACCGCCAGGCAACATGACCACCTGCCACAGCGCCGATCCACCGACTCCGGCCAACATCGCGACGGGTGGAAACACGGCATCGAACAAGCGAACGCCATCGTAAACCGGCACGCCGGGTACGCTAAAAACGATCAGCCAAAACACAACCCCCAGCGCAGACATTAGCAATAGCGGCTGCGCTGGCCGCTGACGCGCTGTCTTCACCGCACCGGCCGCCGCCAACACCAGCGTGCCCAACGGCGTAGTGGCTAGCAACATCGCCCAGGCATAGTGCCAAGGCACATCACGGTCGGCCCAGACTTGGCCCAGGTAATAGGTATGCAACGTGACCCGTTCGGTCGAAGTGCCCACATAGGTTCGCAGATTGGCCACGGGATCGAGCCACAACCAGGGCCAGCCGACGAAAAACACCAAGGCGCCCACGCACGCCCACAGCGACCAGGGCACCCACGCGCGGCCGCGATATCGCCACAAAATCCAAGCGGTGCCCGGCGCAAACAGCAACAGCCCGTGCAGCTTGGTCAACAGCGCCAGGCCCCAGCACAGGCCAGCCCAAGCGTAGCGTGCGCGTGCCTCGGTCATGGTCGCCCAGGCCAAGGCCCATAACGCTGCGGTGCATGTCAAGGCAGTGAAGGTATCGAGCGTGGCAAAATGTGCCTCGCCAAACATTCGTGGACAGAGCGCCAACCACAGCGCTGCCAGCACGCCAGCCTCGCGGCCCCCGGCGGTTAATGCCACCAGGCCGGTCAACCCCACCAACAGACCAAATGCCAGCGCCGGTGCGAGGCGCGCCGCACCCAACGCCACCAGGGCGGGTTCCAGGGGCCGGGGGTCAAAGGCCGCATGAACCCAGCCCAAAATCCACCGGCCCAACGGAGGGTGTAAGGTCAAATGGCCGTAAGTTTCGCGCAAATTCGCTCGACGAAAAAACGCCGGCCATCCCTGGGCGCGCCAGGCCTGCACCATTTTCTTGCCCGCCGCCACGTCATAATGTTCATCGACGGTGACGCCCGGTCCGCTGCCTGCCGGGTCGATCGTCCATAGCACGCCCAAAGTCGCCAGGAAGGCCACCAGTGCAATCGCCAGCACGGCCCGCCAATCAACTGGCATAGCACGTACGTCGCCGGCTGGCGACGTGCTGTGCAGTTCGGGTTCAACCGCGGTACGATCGGTTCGACACGCCATGCGTGGAACGTTGCCTCTGGGTTGGTGCCTGGCTCCTGGGTCGAATGCAACTTGCGCCCACGCTGCGCTCCGGTGGCTTCCAGCCCCGCTTCGCCCCGGGCGCGCCATGGCTCTGACCGACGGCGGGAACGATTCTATCGGCCCGGGCCCGGCGAAGCGACCGGCGCGCCGCGAGGGCGCAGGTGTTCGGTTTGCCGGCGACCATTTTCCTTGACGGCCCCCCCAGGGCCTCGATAATCCAACCTGCTTGTGCCGAGGCGTGGGGTCGAAGTGGCCACCACCGGCCGAGCGTTCCACTTCTACAACTCAACTCGCCAGGGGATCTCCGCATGTCGACTCCGCTCCGCCAAACCATGATGCTCAAGCCCGACACGTTCGAGGGGCAAACCGTGGTCATCACCGGAGGCGGCACGGGGTTGGGGCGCTCGATGGGGCAGTGCCTGTTGGGCTTGGGCGCCAACCTGGTCATTTGCGGCCGGCGCCGCGAAGTCATTGAACAATCGGCCACGGAACTGGCTCAGGAAACAGGTGGCCAGGTGCTAGGCGTGCCCTGCGATGTGCGCCAGCCCGAGCAGGTCGAAGCGCTGTTCGCCGCGGCCTATGAACGGTTCGGCAGAGTCCACGGATTGGTCAACAATGCCGCCGGCAATTTCATTTGTCCCACCGAACGCTTGTCGTACAACGCCTTCAACACCGTGGTCGACATCGTGCTCAAGGGCAGTGCCAATTGCACGCTCGCATTGGGCAAGCGCTGGATCGCCGACGGAACTCCGGGGGCCATGCTTTCGATCAGCACCACCTATGCCTGGACCGGT
>CAYSXM010000244.1:0-6508 GCA_964434905.1 uncultured Pirellulales bacterium
CCTTGCCCCCACCCTCACACCAACCGACAGTTGACGCCGTGGCTCAGATGTCTACCACTTCCCTGTGCTCAGCCTCGGGGGTGGAACTTCCGATGCACCGCCTGGAGTCGGGAGTGGTCGACGTGTGTGTAGATTTGCGTGGTGGCAATATTGGCATGGCCCAGCAGTTCTTGAACCTGGCGCAGATCGGCGCCTCCGGCCACGAGATGCGTGGCGAAACTGTGGCGCAGCGTGTGGGGGGTCATGTCGTCGGGCGCGCCAGCGCGCAGGGCATAGCGTTTGATTAGCTCCCACACACGCTGACGTCGCAGTCGGCGTCCGCGGTAAGACAGAAACAGCCACGCGGCGCTGTTGCCGGCGCCTTGCGCCAGGCGCGGTCGTTCGCGTTCCAGGTAATCGGCAATCGCCTCGACTGCCTTCCGCCCCAGCGGCACAAGCCGTTGTTTATTTCCCTTGCCTAGGCAGCGTGCATAACGCTGTTCCAGATGCAAGTCGGCCAGTCGCAGTTCCGCCAGTTCGGAAACCCGGCAGCCCGTCGCGTACAGCATTTCGAGCAAGGCCCTGTCGCGGCGAAAGCAAGGGTCGCTGGCGCGCGGCGCTGCCAGCAATTGGTCGACCACCTGGGGTGACAGCACGCGGGGCATGCGTTCCCACAGTTTGGGACTGGCCAGCAGCTCGACCTGGTTGTCGCTGGCCAGGCCTTCCAATTGCAGGTATCGATAGAACACCTTGAGCGAGGCGAGGTGCCGAGCGACGCTGGCGGGGGCTAGCTTCTGGTCGCCCAGCCACCCGGCATAGTCGGTGAAGTCGCGGATGCCCAACGCCTCGGGGCGGCGCGCGCCAAGCCAGGTGGCGAAACGACGCGTGTCTCGGCGGTATGCCATGGCCGTGTTGGCCGCCAAATGGCACTCGTGCACCACGTAGTCGAGAAAGCGGTCGATCCACACTGCTAGCGATTCGCCTGGGGGGCGGCTGCCCGCGCGAACCAGTTTTTTTAGCGGCTTGGGCAAGGACCACCTCGTGGCAAATTGTCCGCGGTTTTGGCTCCCATGCGGAGGCCGGGTGGTTCGACCACACGGCACGCGGGCAGTCACGTTTGTCGTGCCGGCAACTGCCCTTCGTCTGGGTCGGCGGTTCGCGCGCGGAAGGCCCGCTGGAACAAGGTTTCGGGCGTTCGCCCAGCGGTTCTTTGGTCGGGCGGGTGCCGTGCCACGCGGGCACCTGGCGGGGTGCGGGTTGTGCGTTGTTTACCGGCTGCACCAGCGCCGCGAGCACTATGCTAGAGTTAGTCAGCCGCCGCAGGAGGGTGGGTGGTGCCCTCGCTCCGTTGTCAGGCGGGTCGGAGAAATGGGCGGGTCAACCCAGGCAATGGAGCGGAGTCGCGACGCGTGAAGATTCTGGTAACAGGTGGCGCCGGCTACATCGGCAGCCACGCCGCGCGCTGGCTCGATCGAGCTGGCCACGAAGTTTGGATCTACGACGACCTAGCACAAGGGCATCGCGCCGCGGCGCTGCCCGGCCGGTTGATCGTGGGCCAACTTGCAGATCGGGCGCGGCTGGCCGGCTTGCTACGCGAGCGGCAAATTGAAGCGGTGATGCACTTCGCCGCTCGGGCCTTGGTCGGCGAATCGGTGATCGACCCGGCCAAGTATTACGAAGACAACATCGTGGCGGGCATTCATCTGCTCGAGGCGATGCGTGCGGAAGGTGTCCGCAAACTGGTTTTCTCCAGCACCACCGCCACCTATGGCGCGCCCGATCGCATACCCATTGGCGAAGACACGCCGCAACAGCCGATCAATCCCTATGGTTTCAGCAAGTTGGTGATTGAACACGCGCTGGCCGACTATGCTCGTGCCTATGGACTGGGTTACGCGGCGCTGCGCTATTTCAACGCCGCAGGTGCTTCGCCCGACGGCGATCTGGGCGAAGACCATGATCCGGAATCGCACCTGATACCGCTGGTGCTGCAAGTGGCGCTGGGGCAACGGCCGCAGATCACGCTGTTTGGAGATGATTTTGCCACGCCCGACGGAACCTGCATTCGCGACTATGTACACGTCGACGACCTCGCCTCGGCGCATTTGGCGGCGCTCGATCGCTTGGCGCCGGGCGTCGAGCTGCGATTGAACCTGGGCACGGGCCGAGGTCACAGCGTGCGGCAAGTGATCGACATGTGTCGCCAGGTCACGGGCCATCCGATTCCCGCCGTGGTGGGACCGCGGCGCGCCGGCGACCCGCCCGAGCTGGTGGCCGACGCTCGTCGTGCGCGTCAGGAACTGGGTTGGGTACCCCGATACGAGTCGCTGGAAGACATCGTGCGCACTGCGTGGCGCTGGCATGCTAGCCATCCACATGGCTATGACGACAGACGCACCACGACCTAAGGACGCCGCGTCGCCAGGCGGCGCGCCGTACGGCGCTGGAACGCAATGCAGCGGCTGCAACTCCGCGAGGCCATGGGGAAATGCCCGGTCCAAAAAACCACCGAACCGCAGCCCACCAGGGCGGCTCGCTGAGCCCGCCCCGCGCGGCGGCGGCGCTGTGCGCTTGGCTGGGGCTGGTCGTGGCGGCCTGCGCCGTCACCTGGTCGCCCGCACGAAGCGGTCACGCCGATGGACCAGAGCGCGGGCCGGGCGACGTGGCGTTGTACCGGGCCGAGGTCGACCGGATCGCGGCAGGACAAAGCTACTATGCGGCCGCGGCCGCCGAGCTACGCAGCCGGGGCTATCCCACGCGCAGTGTGTTGAATTGGCGCACCCCACTTCCCCTGGCACTGGTGGGGCGGCTGGGCAATCTGGCTTGGAGCAAGCTGCTGCTGGGAGCCGCGGCACTGCTGCTGTTTGGTTGGAGTTTTGATCTCGTGGCACGCGAAGGTTCGCTCTCACAGGCCATGGCGGCAGGCACGCTGCTGACGGGCGCGCTGATGCCTGTGGGGCTGGGCGATTTGTTCCTCATGCCCGAGGTTTGGTCGGGCGTTCTCGTGGCGTTGGCGCTAGTGGCCCGGGCGCGCGGTTCGCATTGTCTGGGCGTGGCGATCGGTGGCGCCGCGTTGTTCATGCGCGAACTGGCGGTGGTGTATGTCGCGGTGGCGGTGGCCTTGGCGCTTGCCGAACGGCGGGGCCGCGAGTTGGCTTCGTGGGCCGCGGTGCTCACGGCCTATGCCGGATTCTATGCGTGGCATCTCGCGCAGGTGCGGCCGCTCATCGGCCCGGCCGACGTGGCGCACGCACAGGGGTGGTGGCAACTGGGCGGCCTGGCGGTTGTATTGGCCACCTGCCAGATGAACAGCTATTTGCTGCTGTTGCCGCAATGCGTAACGGCCGTGGTGTGGGTGCTGGCCATGTTGGGGGCCAGCCGTTGGCAAACGGCAGCGGGTCGCGGGGTGGGCTGCACTTTGGCGGCCTATGGTGCACTGTTCGCGGCACTGGGCCAGGGCTTCAATCAATACTGGGGCTCGATGTTCGCCCCGCTGGTGTGCCTGACTGCGCCACGCGGCGCGGCACAACTGATCGCCTGGGCCGCGGTTGCTTGGCCCAAGACTGCAAAGTGGCTGCGCCCACGACAGGCTGCCAGGCGTGCTACGTAGCGCGTGGGCGCCCCTTGGGAGGTACCGGGCTGGCCTACTACAGCTTGCCGATGCGGGCGATCAGATCGACCGTGCGGCAGCTATATCCCCATTCGTTGTCGTACCAGCTAACGACCTTGAGCAGGTTGTCGCTTTCGCCCAGCACTTGGGTCCAGTCTCCGGCGAAAATCGAGCTGTGCGAGTTGCCGATAATGTCGCTGGAGACAATCGGATCCTCGGTGTATTCCAGAATGCCGCGCAAGGGGCCCGCCGCGGCCGCGCGCAAGGCCTCGTTGACCGCCTGCTTGGTAACGGGGCGTTTCATTACGGCGACCAGGTCGACGACACTGCCGGTGGGGACCGGTACGCGCAACGAGATGCCGGTGAGCTTGCCTTTCAGTTCGGGCAATACCAAGCCTACCGCCTTGGCGGCGCCGGTGGTGGTGGGAATGATGTTCTGAGCGGCCGATCGCGCGCGGTACAGATCCTTGTGCGGCATGTCTTGCACGCGCTGGTCGTTGGTATAGGCATGCACGGTGGTCATCAGACCCTTTTCGATGCCGAACGTTTCGTGCAACACCTTGGCCACGGGGGCTAGGCAGTTGGTCGTGCAACTGGCGTTCGAGATGCATTTTAGACCCGCATGCAGTTGGTTGTCGTTTACGCCAAGCACGCAGGTCAGGTCGGCGCCGTCGTCGGCGGGCGCGCTAAGAATGACGCGCTTGGCGCCGGCCTTGAGATGGGTATCGTAGCCGGCCTTGCCGTCGGCCTCGCGCTTGGTGAAAACGCCGCTCGACTCGACCACCACGTCGACGCCCAAGTCGCCCCAGGGCAGCTTGGCGGGCTGCGCTTCCTTAAAAGCCCGGATCGACTGCCCCTCGACCACGAGGCCGGAATCGTTGAACTTCACCTCGCCCGGATAGCGGCGATGGGTGCTGTCGTATTTCAACAGCGTGGCCAGGGTGCGATTGTCGCCCAGGTCGTTGATGGCGACCAGGTCGAACTCTTGGCGGCGCGCCATCAGGTTGCGAAACACGAGCCGGCCGATGCGACCAAATCCATTGATGGCGACACGAAGGGCCATGGCAAGAATCCTTTCAATGTGAACCAGAGGGCGGGGGCAGCCCGCGCGTGCGCTCGGGATTATACTGCTGTGGCGCTGGCGCGACAACGCCGCCTGTGGCCGAGTGTCGCGGAAAGCGGCGTGCATTCCCGCTGGGGTACCTTGGGGCGCGAATGATTTCCGAGCCTACGGCCACGAAGTCGAGCGCGTCGCGTCTGCTGCGTCGTACCACGATCGACCCTGGCTCTCGTATTCACCAATAGTTCGCCAATATGGTGCGCGGGTCCAGGGCGGTATTCCTGGCAGCCACTACCAGTTTCTTATTCGCCACGACGTTCCTGTATAATCCTGCCTGAGAATCTTGCCTGCCATGACCTCCCCGATTTCCGATTGGCAGCTTCCACGCGGCGTCACGCGCAGTCTGTGGGACTACTCGCACGCCGACCATATCGCCTTCGACTACGACGATCACTTCGCCGACAGCCAACTATTCGAATTCGACGAATCGATCGTGCTGGAACATTGCACGCCGGCGGGTCTGGTGGTCGACCTGGGGTGCGGCACGGGGCGAGTGCTGGTTCCGCTGGCGCGGCGAGGGTTTGCCTGTGTAGGGGTCGATTTGTCGGTGCCGATGTTGACCGTGGTCGGCCAGAAGGCTCGGGAAGAGGGGCTGACCATTCACCGCCTACGCGCCAATCTGGTCGAGCTCGACGCGCTCGCCGATGGCGTGGCCGACTATTGTCTGTTGCTGTTCAGCACGTTGGGCATGATTCGTGGACGCCAGCACCGCGCGCAACTTCTGGCTCATGCCAGACGAATTCTCAAGCCGGGTGGTTTGTTCGTGTGCCACGTACACAATCGCTGGTACAACCTGTTCGATCCCCAGGGCAGGCGCTGGCTGTGGCGCAACTGGTGGCGCTCGCGATGGGATCGCCACACCGAGTGGGGCGACAAGGTGTACCACTATCGCGGCATTCCCCAGATGTTCATTCACGTGTTCTCGGGGGGCGAATTTCGCCGCGCGCTGGAAACGGCCGGATTTCGCGTGCGCGCTTGGACGCCGCTCGATACCCATCGCTACCGGCCGTTGGTGCGGTCTTGGTGCTTGGGATCGTGGCGCGCGAACGGATGGATCGCGGTTTGCGAGGTGCCCGCTCGGCCCAGTGTGCGGACAGGTGATTGACCGGTGGGTCGGAGGTTGACGGGCGAGTCGGCGTCGGGTTCACTCACACGAAGACCGGCAGTTCTGGTTTTGATTCCGCGGTTACCGAAGGAATGTTTCATGCACAAGTCCCAGTCCCAGACCAATCGCTTCCGCTACACTGTTGCCATGGCGTGGGCCGTGGCGGCCTTGTCTGGGGCGAGTCTGGCGACATGCCCGGGCTCGGCGGGCGCGGAAAACTGGCCTTGCTGGCGCGGCCCGCGCGGCGACGGCACCAGCTTGGAAACCAACGTTCCCCAGCGCTGGAGTGCCGCGGAGAACGTGGCCTGGCGCGTGGCGCTGCCTGGCACGGGACACGCGTCGCCGGTGGTCTGGGACCAGCACCTGTTCGTGGTCGCCTGCGACGAAGCGACGCAAGATCGATTGCTGATCGACGTCGACGTGCCGTCGGGCGAGGTGCGTTGGCAGCAAACCGTGCTGACCGCGCCTCTCGAAGGCAAACATCAACTCAACAGCTATGCCTCGGGCACGCCCGCGACCGATGGGCAACAGGTCTATACGGCATTCCTGGATGTCGACCAGATGACCGTGGCGGCCTACGATTTCCAGGGAGTCCAGCGCTGGCGAGTGCAGACCGGCCCGTTCGCCTCGAAGCACGGGTTTTGCAGTTGCCCCGTACTATTTGAGAACCTGGTGATCGTCAACGGCGACCACG
>CAYSXM010000245.1:0-6508 GCA_964434905.1 uncultured Pirellulales bacterium
GGTAATGCGAATCTGGACATCGACCGGCCCCTCGCCAACCACGCGCTCGGGCAATACCAACGTGTCGAAGCCAAAGTGGCCGCCTTGCTCAGCGGAAACCAACGTCGTTGGTCCCAACTCGACGGGGCCATGTTGGCCAATCAACTCGATGCCAAATCCACTCATTTGTTGCGCGACCAACCTAGCCGGTGAGCTCACCACCAGCCAGGCCACGGCCACTAGCACGATTCCGGTTCGATGCATGCGTCGCCAATCCATGAAGTCGCTCCCGGGTGCGTCGGCCTTGTTGGTCGCTAGCTAGACCCACAGGGCCAGGTGGCCGTTCCCAGGGTGCCGCGTCACTACGCCACCAGGCATCCGCCGTCGTCGGCACTTCGTTGTCAACTGGGAACGTAACCAATGTCATTCCCAGCAGCGGGATCGCCGGCGTCGGGCGGGCGGATCGCGAAGGCCAAAGGTCGTCCACGAAGAAGGGGAACCTGCACTAAGCCAGTTGCCGCGGTTTCGTGCCGCTGCAAACTGTTCTCCCCCGTTCGACGGACAAACGGGCGAAACTGCCTGGCATTAGCGTTCCCAACGTCGACCCTGGATCGGCTGACCAGAAAAAGAGGCCAGCCTCTGCCAGAAATCTATGCCGAGACCGCCGGCAAGGTCAAGTGAATCTCGCCAGCTTGCGTATTTCCGCAAGTCAGCCACGAGCTGAGTCGCCGTCGGTTCCAGAAGCAGATACCAACAAGTGCTCGGCCTCTGCGCGGCCCAGTGTGGTAGTCATATTAGCGACGTGTACAGTCACCACACCCGCCTCGGGACGGTTGGCCATCACCACACCCTCGCTCCCAAGCTGCAATCCGGCCTCGGTCAGGTACCGAAGAAACTCCGGCGATTGGTTAACCACCCTATCCAAACGAAAAGCCTGGCCCACTCTGCATTCTGGCAACGGAACCGTCGCGCCGTCGGTAAGAGAACCATCGGACCGGGGAATCGGGTCGCCGTGCGGGTCGACTTGGGGATAGCCCAAGTGAGCGTCAATTCTGTCAATCAGCCGATCGCTAACAGCGTGTTCCATGTGCTCGGCTTCTTCGTGAACCTCGTCCCAGGTGAGGTTTAACGAACGGGCCAGGAACAGTTCGATGAGTCGATGGCGGCGCAACACACGTAAGGCGAGCTTGTCGCCTGCCGCAGTCAGGCGGACCCCTTCATAGGGCGTGTAGGTGGCCAGGCCCCCCTCACTAAGAGTTTTCAGCATGCTGGTTACCGAGCCCGGCGACACACCCAAGCTTTGCGCCAGTTGCCCCGTGGCGGCCGGGCGACCTGCTTGGCGTCCACAAGCCTGATAGATCGTTTTGACATAGTTCTCGACCGTCAAACTCGCCACGGGCCACGCTCCACCTTGCTGTGTTCGGTCGATCCGTTAAGGCGATTCCGCCGCGTGCGCGGCGAAACGCCCGGCTCTCGCCGGCTTCGTCAGCTTCTACCAAGCACTTTTCGCCGCCGGACAGCCTCGTTGCACAATTCACTCGCTACCTACAAACCCAGAACCTGCGCCCGGCGTTGCACCAGGCAGCTACGGGCAAGATGCCCGGCGAGCGCGGGCATTCTAGGCACACCCAGGGCGAGCGACAACCTGCGTCTGCACGTTTCGACTGGTATTCTGGCACTGGCCATCGATCCCGACCCGTTGCAGGTCGTCGCAAGCCCGCAGAGAATGACCTCGGAACGGGAAACCGTGCGTCGGGACGATTCACGAATCCGCGGACAACGCTTGCCAGTACGATGTACCGCCAGTCCGAGCGCCGACGGCCGACGGCTGGTTGCTGGCGTTGCGATGCCTAGAACGGTCGCGGCGAGTGCTGCCGAGTTGCTAGCTGCGGACCGCCCCAGAGGTCGCCAACCCAAAGGTATCGCCTTGCCTCTCGACTGCTCGCTCAATGCACATACTTGGCCGCTGGCCGAACGATTTTTGGACGATGCCGAGCCGTTGCGTGCTTCGGTGCAGATTACTTCCTCGGGCGCACGGGTCGTGGACTGCGGCGTGGAGTCCCCCGGGGGCCTGATGGCCGGGGTGCGGCTGGCCGAGATCTGTCTGGCTGGAATGGCACGGATATCCATCGTCGCGGCCCCCTCCGAATTGGGACGCGGACCCGCGTTGCAAGTGGCAACCGATCACCCGCTGCGCGCTTGCATCGGCGCGCAGTATGCTGGCTGGCAAGTGGCGCCGGGCAAATATTTTGCCATGGGTTCGGGTCCCATGCGCGCCGCAGCGGGAACCGAAGCCGTATTGCGAAAATATGGGCTCGTGGAGCGCGCTACCTGTGCCGTGGGCGTGCTAGAGACCGCCACACTTCCGACCGACGAGGTGTGCCGTTACCTGGCCACCGCGGCGCAGGTGTCGCCCGATCGGTTGATCGTGTTTGTGGCGCGCACCAGCAGCGTCGCGGGAACGGCCCAGGTCGTGGCACGCAGCGTGGAGACTGCATTGCACAAGCTCGAGGAATTGGGGTTCGACCTGCGCCAAGTCGAGGCCGGCTACGGCCTCGCTCCCATGCCTCCGTGCGGCGGCGACGATTTGACCGCGATTGGGCGAACCAACGACGCGATTTTATATGGTGGCGAGGTGATGCTATGGGTGCGGGCCGCCGACAGCGAGATCGAAGCCATTGGACCTCGCGCGCCGAGCAGCGCCTCGCGTGATTATGGGCAGCCGTTTCAAGAGCTGTTCGAGCTGGCTGGCCGAGATTTTTACCGTCTCGACCCCCTGTTGTTCAGCCCCGCCACGGTGACGTTTGTTAATTGTTAAACTGGGCGCACCTTTCGCTATGGCCAACTGGCACCCGAAGTGCTGGAACGTTCCTTCTTAAGATGAACGGCGCACAGCCGAAGCGGAGCCGCAATGCGATTGGGTGTGCTAGGCCACGCCGGCGGATGGTACACGGCCGACTTGCGACGTGCGGCAGGACACGACTTCGAGTTACTGCCGCTGCAGTTCACTGAACTGGGCGCTTGGCTTTCTCGTGCCGATCAAGGCATCTGTGCGGGCGATACCCCGTTGGCAGACCTTTCCGCGGTTATCGTGCGGACCATGCCGCCAGGGACCCTGGAACAGGTCGTGTTCCGCATGAACGTGTTGGCCCAGGCAGAGTCGGCAGGCACGGTGATCGTCAACCCGCCGCGAGCCTTGGAAATTGCCGTCGATAAGTACCTGGCCCTGGCCAAACTCCGCGCGGCGGGCCTGCTGACGCCCTGTACCTGGGTTGGGCAATCTGCCGATCGGGCACAGCAAGCGTTTGCGGATTTGGGAGGCGATGTCGTCGTCAAGCCGGTGTTCGGTTCCGAAGGGCGCGGATTGGTGCGGGTGACCGACCCCGACTTGGCCTGGCGTACCTTCAAGACCCTGGAACGACTGGGCAGCGTGTTGTATCTACAGGAATTCATCGCGCACCCCGGCTACGATGTGCGGGTGCTTTGGGTGGGGTCCCAAGGGTGGGCGATCCGGCGCTGCCATGCTACCGATTGGCGCACGAACGTTAGCCGCGGCGCCGTGGCGGAACGCTGCCCGCTGACTGACGAGCTGCGCTTGCTCTCGCGGCGCGCCGCCGATGCGGCTGGCGCGCACGTCGTGGGGGTCGATTTGCTCCCCACGTGCGATGGCCGTTGGTTCGTGCTCGAAGTCAACGCGGTGCCAGGGTGGCGCGGTTTGGCAGCCGCGCATCAAGTGGATATTGCCCGAGCGGTTCTGCAGCATGTGGCGGGCGTTGTCAGGTCGCGTACCGCAGGCTAAACAAGGGTGCGTTCTGAATGCGCCGTGCCATGTTTTTCCAGTGCGCAACAATGGCCGAGCTACACTGGGGTTCCCATGTCGATCGCAGCAGCGGGAGTCGAACTCGCCCAGTCGGCGAATATCGCGCGACGGCTGCGCGCCGTGGCCGCCGAGCGCCCCGATGCCGTCGCGGTGATTACACCCGGCGGTCACGCGGGCGATGGCCAATCTCTTTACCGGCGTTTTACCTTCCGCGAACTCGACGAGGATAGCGACCGTTTGGCCGCGGGTTTGCACGGTATGGGGGTTGAGCCTGGCACGCGATTGGCGTTGCTCGTTCGGCCTAGCTTCGATTTTATCTCCGCGGTGTTCGCCCTGTTCAAGGCGGGCGCAATACAAATTCTGATCGACCCGGGCATGGGAGTACGAAACCTGCTGGGTTGCCTCGACGATGCCCAGCCCGAGGGCTTCGTGGCCATTTCTCCGGTCCAAGCGGTGCGCACCGTGTTGGGCAGACGTTTCGCTGCCGCGCGATGGAACGTGACGGTGGGGCGGCGCTGGTTCTGGTCAGGTCCGACCTTCGCACAGTTTCGGGCTGTTCGCTGGCCAGGCCACCAACTGGCCCCGGTTACGGCCGACGATCCGGCGGCCATCATCTTTACCACCGGCAGCACCGGCCCTCCCAAGGGTGTGGGCTACAGCCACGGCAATTTCGATAACCAAGTCGAGCAGATCCGCGATTTTTACGACATCCAGCCAGGCGAAATCGATCTGGCCTGCTTTCCACTGTTCGGGCTGTTCAATTGTGCGATGGGTGTCACCGCCGTGGTGCCCGACATGGACCCCACGCGCCCTGCCGCCGTCGATCCGCGAAAAATTGTCCGAGCGATTTCCGACCTAGGTGTGACCCAGGCCTTTGGCTCGCCTGCCGTTTGGCACCGCGTGGGGCCCTATTGCCGCGATAACGGGGTGCGGCTACCCACTTTGAAACGTGTGCTTTCGGCCGGGGCACCGGTTCCGGCACGGGTACTAGAAACTATGCGGGCAGCGCTTGGCCCGGGGGGCGATGTGCACACCCCCTATGGCGCCACCGAAGCCTTGCCAGTGGCCTCGATCGCAGCCACCGAAGTGCTTCGAGACACGGCGCTGCTTACCGCGCAAGGGGCTGGAATCTGCGTGGGGCGCAGGTTTTCCGCCATCGACTGGCAAGTGATCGCCATCGTCGATGGTCCGTTGGCCAGTTTCTCAGACGCAACAATTCTCGGTTCCGCCGAGCCGGGCTCTGCCGCGGTGCAAGGGGGCGCCGTCGGCGAACTCATCGTGCGCGGGCCGCAAGTCACGGCGCGCTATGTCACCACGCCCGGCGCCAACGCACGAGGGAAAATTGTAGATCCCACCGGCAATTGGCATCGCATGGGCGATGTCGGGTATTTCGATCCCATGGGGCGGTTTTGGTTCTGCGGCCGACTAGCGCACCGCGTGACGACGCGCCGGGGCGACATGTTCACCATTCCTTGCGAAGCAATCGCCAACCAGCACCCGCGCGTTGCACGCAGCGCCCTGGTGGGACTTGGTCCACGTGGTCGGCAACGCCCGGTGCTCATCGTGGAACCCGTTCCCAAAGCCTGGCCGCGCCGTGCGGCCTGGCGGCGTACGTTCGCGGCCGAGATCCTGGCATTGACCGCGGTCAGCGCGCTCACGCACGACGTGCAAGACGTGCTGTTCCACCCAAGTTTTCCCGTCGACATTCGCCACAACGCAAAAATATTCCGCGAAAAACTGGCCGTCTGGGCAGCGCAGAAACTTGGTCTCGCAGCCAGCACCGAAAGCAGCCCATGAACGCGCTCGTCACTGGCGCGGGTGGATTTCTAGGGCAGTACCTGGCCGAGATGCTGGTCGCGCGCGGTGACCGAGTGCGGGGGCTTGGTCGCGGTGATTACCCGCAGCTTGAATCGCTGGGAATCGAGACGGTAAAAGCCGACCTGCAAGACGCCGCGGCCACCCGCGCAGCCTGCGCGGGGGTCGACGTGGTGTATCACGTGGCCAGCGTGGCCGGCGTGTGGGGCCCCTGGGACCACTACTTCGGTGTCAACGTGCGCGGCACCGAGCATATTATCGAAGGTTGCCTGGAACACGGCGTATCCAAGCTGGTTTACACCAGCAGCCCCAGCGTGACCTTCGATGGGCGCGAGCAATGTGGCGTCGACGAATCGGCCCCCTACGCCCGACGCTGGCTCTGCCACTATGCACATACCAAGGCCTTGGCAGAGCAACGAGTGCTGGCCGCGAATCAGCCGGGCCGATTGCTCACCTGTGCCTTGCGGCCACATCTTATTTGGGGGCCCAGGGACCAACATCTGGTACCCCGGCTCTTGGCCCGAGCGAAGCAGGGCCAACTTCGTCGTATCGGTTCGGGCCAAAACCTGGTCGACATGATCCACGTCGAAAACGCCGCTGGGGCTCACCTGCTGGCCGCCGATCGGCTGGTGCCGGGCAGTCCCGTGGCGGGGCAGGCCTACTTTCTTAGCCAGGGCCAGCCAGTGAACCTGTGGCGTTGGATCGACGAAATTTTGGAACTCGCGCAGTTGCCACGTGTCACGCGGACCGTGCCCCTGAGACTGGCGTGGACCGCGGGCGCCGCGATCGAGGCGCTGTATCGATTGCTCGGCCGCCAAGACGAGCCCCGCATGACGCGTTTCCTGGCCGCGCAGCTAGGCACGTCGCACTATTTCAATATCGATAAGGCCCGCC
>CAYSXM010000246.1:0-6503 GCA_964434905.1 uncultured Pirellulales bacterium
ACTTCCTCGGGCGCCATGGGCGAGGTGTTCGCCTTTTCAGTATTGATCGGCTGCGGAAAATCGTCCGCACCAAACAGCCCCGTGGGCGCCAGGGCCCCGGCGCATGCCACTATCTGCAAAGCGCGCCACACCAATCTAAGCTGGCCACTCTGTGCGATCACAAGTTCTCTCCTTAGGGCCAAACCATTCCTAGCGCGACGGGACCACGGGGTCGACCAGCAAGCCGAGAATAACCTGAGCGTGGACCCGGTGCCCGAAATCGTTCGGGTGGTTCACGCCATTGCCCGTTAAATCGCCATCGCGTTTGCGAGCCAGCATTTGGCCCCACAGGGTGGTCAGGTCGGCCAGCGCAACACCGGGGCCGACGAAACTGGCGATCGCCTCGCGATGCGGCGCGAACTGTTCGGAGGGCGTGTGCATCCACTGACCGTTGCCCAGCATCGGTGCCACGAGAATGATTTCCGTATCGGGGTCGGCCTGGCGAATGCCCTCGATCAGCCGCGCGAGCAATTGCTTAAAACCAGCCGCATCGCGGCTACCCACATGGTTCATGCCATAGGCCACGATGACCAGGTTGGGCTTTACCGCTAACAACTGGGGCAGGTCTTCGAGCCCCTGTTCCACGCGCCAGCCACCTACGGCGCGATTGACCAGCGTGACCGGGCCGCCAAAGGTCGTGCGCAATTGGTCGGCCACCAACTGCGGATAAATCGGCATTTGCGGGGGTGCGCCGGTGAGCCCCGAGGCATTCAACCCGAACGAAATACTGTCGCCGCTCACGGCGATGGTCAGCCTTTGGCGCTCGCGCAGCCGGGCCAAGGTTTTGGGCAGGTGCTGGTCGGCACGTTGGGGCCGATAGCCGACCCAGTCGGCCGCGGCGCGATAAGTCACTTCGATCTGTTGATCGTGGAACCAATGCGCATTGTCGAACAGCACGCCGCGATCCGCCGCGCCGGCCCGATGCGCGATGCTACGTGCGGCGCCCACCGGGGGGAATA
Organism: uncultured Pirellulales bacterium; assembly: GCA_964434905.1. Lineage (GTDB taxonomy): Bacteria > Planctomycetota > Planctomycetia > Pirellulales > CAYNRE01 > CAYSXM01. Next base: position 999 of record CAYSXM010000246.1, read on the forward strand.
GCTCTTCCGCGTTGAGAAAACCAATGCGCGAGCCCGCCGGCAACTCGAGTGTGCCCGCTGCTGCATCGACCACAAAGTCGGTTCCCGCTTCATAGGTCGCGGCGCCGTCGGCTCGGGCCACCTGCACGATCGACTCGACGGGCAATAAGAGCCTGGCGGTCGCGTGTTCTTGGTTGGCTTCGCGCACAAACAGCACGCTCTCGGAATGCACATTCCGCGTGGCCCAAAACGGTTCCAACAGCCTCCAATGCTCCACACAGTGCAGCGGCGAGATCTCAGGCGGCGCGCTGGTCGAGGGCGGTTCGCCGGCAGCCGGTTGGGCGGCGCGTGCCTCTCTGGCAACGGCACTCGTGGCCAGAAGGGTCAGCAATAGCAGTCGAAGTTGGCCGCGGCGTGAATCACCGGGGCTGGGCATCTGGAATTCCATGTGGGTTCCGAGAAAGACGGAGTCGAGAAGCGTGCAACCCGTATTCGGCTCGGCTGCCGTGCCGCGGAATGCGGATGGCGTGTACCGTACACGGTAATTCAGCGCAATCAAACCGTTAGCTTGGTCGGGTGTTGGACGCCCCAGCGGGTAGGTGCCCAAAGCACCATGGTCGGGCGCGTTTAGCGTAGCGCAGCGCCTGGGCATTCGACCGCGAATCATCGCGTACGCGGCATCGACACGCCGCGGCGCTCTGGGGATGCGCGCGGCGCCACCAGTTTGTAGCGTTGGCCGTCATCTGGCGGTTGCGCGGCCAGGCCGACTACTGGCCGCGCAGAGTGTGCAGTCGCCATGAAACCGGCCAACGCTTTCTCCAATTTTTCACCCGAAATTGGTCACCTTACTTGGCCATTGATGGCGGCGGGCTTTGAGTTGCGTGTCGATTGGGAAAATTCAAATCCACTTGGAAATACGTACCCAATGCGTGGCCGCTCGGTGCTGAACAACGGGGCTACGAACAGAAAAGGCCCGTATTTTTCCGAGAAATCTGCAACGAACCGGAAAAAGCGTTTTTTTTATTGCACCCGTTCAGGTCGCAATTAAGGTGGGAGATATAGGTGGTTTGGTCAAATTGAACTCCCGTTGTTATCGGACCCATTCGGATACGTGCATCCATGAAATTGAAGCTAGCCCTGTTCGCTTGTGTTTTGTCGATCGCTGGTGCGGCCCAATCGGCGCCGATTTACCAGGGTCCGATTACCGTCGTCGACCCCGAGTTCGCCATCTTCAACAAGGGTGGCCTCGTCGGACCTTTCGACCTGTATTGGGATTTCACGCTGTCGGGCGGGATGTTCAGCGCCACCTCGAGCGTGACAAGTTTTGTCAATGGAACGAAGGATGTTGATTTCACCAGCATCTTTCTGACCGATGGCACGAACACCTACAACTATGCCCTCACTTCGGCTGATCCGAGCGAACAATGGTCGCTCGCGCCGGTCACGTTGCAGTCGAACGTCACTTACGAAATCCACACCATTGGCAGCGCCACGGGGCGGGCCGCCTTTGCCGGTGAATTGCAGCTTACTCCGATCAACGTGCCCGAGCCGGGAACTTTGGCTCTCGCGTTGGCTGGCTTGGGCGCCTTGGGCGTCGTGGCTCGCCGTCGTCAACAGCGTGCAAGCTGCTGATAACCGACCACTACGGCCGCCTGACAATCAGCGTTTTCACGAAACAGCCACCCAAGCCGGGTGGCTGTTTTCGTTGGTGCGTGGGCCGTCAGCACCTGCCCAGCGACCCGGTTGCAAGATGACCGACTTCGCGGCCTTTGCCTGCTGCACGCGCGCGACATGTCTAGCAAGCTGGGATTCGATCGCGCTCAGGCCCCGAATTTTCCCAGTCGGCCGGCATGTGCTAGCGCCAATGTCATCAGGTGCTGCGCTTCGAACTGCCCCAGACCCCCAGACAGGCAGGCCGATTCGTGAAACTCGCTACATCGGTCGGGGCGGCAGTTGTCGGACCAGAACAAGGTGGGCACAGGGTGCCAACTGTGCGACCGCATCTTGCTGGGCGTGCTGTGATCGCCGGTCACCACCAGCACACTCGGCCCCAGCGAAGTGATCCGTGGTATTGTCGCATCCAACTCTTCGATGCGTCGGACCTTCCCGGCAAAATCTCCGTCTTCGCCCGTGCTGTCGGTGTATTTGAAGTGCAGGAAAAAGAAATCGAAGTCTCGCCAGCGCGCTTCCAGGATGCTCACTTGTTCGGCCAGCGTTTTCGCATCGCCTACAATTTCCATCCCCACCAGCCGCGCCAGACCTTTGTACATGGGATACACCGCGATCGCTGCCGCGCGCACCCCGTAAACGTCGCGATAACTCGGCAGATTGGGCCGCGCGGCAAACCCGCGTAAGGTCAGGCCATTGGCTTTTTTTTCAGTCGCCAACAGTTCGCGGGCTTGGCGAACGAACTCGGCCGCTACCTGGGCCGTGGTTTGGCTTGCAGCGTCGAGCGGTCGTGGTTCCAAGGGGGGCACACCCGTGGCTTGCGGATCGGTATCGGCCACGTGGCCGGCCAATCCTGGGCCTCGAAATACCACCACGAAACGGTGTTCCTTCACCGGCTCGACAAAGACTTCCATGCCTGGAATTCGCACCTGTCGTAATCGAACGGCCAAGGGCGCGCTCTCGTCGCTGGCGATGCGTCCGGCACGGCGATCGGCAATTCGCCCTCCGGCATCGAGCGTGCAGAAATTGCCCCGCGCTGCCACATCTCCCGGCTGCAACTCGAACCCAATTCCGGTGGCTTCCAGTGCACCCCGGCCAATCTGATATGCCAGTGGATCGTATCCGAAAAGGCCCAGGTGTCCCGGCCCACTGCCAGGCGTGATGCCAGGTTTTACAGGAATCGACAAGCCCAAGGTTCCTTGCTGGGCCAGTGCGTCGAGGTGTGGCCGGCGCGCCGTCTCCAATTCGGTGAGTCCGCCGGGTTCGATCGGCAATCCGCCGAGCCCATCGGCCACCAACAATACAATTTTCGAATCGCTGGTTTGGATCAGCGAGCGAGTCAAGTCGTGCAGATTCATGTTTTGCCTGAAATTGCGCTACCCGCGCCGGGCACAGGGCGCACGGTTGGAGAAATTGACGACCGCATCGGACGTGCCCGATGGCGCCCCGAGCTTACTAAAGCCCAACAAGAGTGGTAACAAATCGGCGAGTCGCGAGTAAAGGCTAGAGCGCCGCGGGCGGCTGCCAAGGGTCGCGCTGACCGAAATACTGCTACGAGCCGGGGAAAAGATCGACCGCCGACCGGGAAGCACCACGCCACGCACGGCTCCCTGCCGACCGGTACCCCTGGCGACCGCGAAACCGTCGCATTATCCTGCGGTCCGGGTTTTTGGCAGGTCAACCGGCGTCTGTTCCGGTGCGTTCCGGAATTGGCCTGCACGATGTTCCCATGCTAGTGAGTTACTTTTTTTCCGATCACGGAGCACATGCCGATGAGCGTAAAACTCACCTGGTGGGGACACGGCTGCTGGCTGATCGAGGTGGAAGGGCAGCGGATCGTGCTCGATCCGTTTCTCGATGCCTCGCCCACGGCGCCGCTCAAGGCCGCCGAGGTCGCGGCCGATTGGATCTTGGTTTCGCACGGGCACTTCGACCACATTGCCGACGCTGGTTCGATCGCCAACCGTACGGGGGCCGGGGTGGTGGCCAATTTTGAAATCTGCCAGTGGCTGGCCAAGCAAGGCGTGACGCGAACCTTGCCGATGAATTTGGGTGGCATCCAGCGCCTGCCGTTTGGCCAGGTGCAAATGACGCTGGCTTTCCACAGTTCGCAATTGCCCGACGATAGCTATGGCGGGAATCCGGGAGGGTTCCTGTTGACGGTCGCCGAGCGACGCCTGTATTTCGCCTGCGACACGGCCCTGTTTTCCGATATGCAACGGCTGGCCGACAGGCCGGTGGATCTCGCGGTGCTCCCGATTGGCGATTTGTTCACCATGGGGCCCGACGACGCCCTCGAGGCAGTCAAACTGCTGTCTCCGCGTGCGGTGGCGCCGTCGCACTACAATACTTGGCCGCCCATTGCGCAAGACGCCGAGGCCTGGGCCCAGCAGGTGCGCGACGCCTCGGATGCCGTGGTTCATGTGCCGGCACCGGGCCAGTCGTTCACCCTGTAACGCTGGCGGCCGGGGCAAACCATCCTCATCCAGCACACCCCGCCGCGCGCGACGACTCGCTCAATTCGTTGCGGCTGTTAGACTAGCAGTCTGCCGACCGCATGGCGCGATCGGACCAGTTCTGGCTACGAGGTGGCGATGCACCGTATTTCATGCAATTGCTGTGAGCATCTGGCGACGGTCTTGTTGCTTTTGGTGGCCAGTGCCCAGGCTCAAACCACCCCGGCTGCCGGGACCGCAAGCGCGAAGCTATTGCGGTTGAAGTTTCAGCCGGGAGAGTCGTTCCGGCTCGATATTCACACCCTGACCCTGGCCGAGGCCGTGGTCCAAGAGCAACCGGTCACCAGTCGGGCAGACACCCGGTTCAGCCTGGTGCAGTCGACCAAGGCGGTTGATGCCGAGGGCCTGGCCGAGGTGGTGCAGGAGCTGGTGCGGTTGCAGCTCGATTCGCGCAACACCCAAGGACAGCTAAACCGCGCGGTGCAATTCGACTCGGACCAGATGCCAGCGCCCGGCACGACCGAGCCCTTGGCGCTCGAATCGCTGCGACTGCTGACTCACCTGCCCATCACCATGTTCACAAGCCACACCGGCGAGGTGGTGCGCACCGACCTGCCCGAGCGACTGGCGGCAGCCGCCGCGCAGCGTCCCGATGTACTGCAAGCGCTGCAGCAGGTGTTTACAGAGGATGTGTTCAAGCAAATGAGCGGCGCGGCAGGTGCCACATTGCCCGAGGAGGCCGTGCAGGTGGGCGAGTCCTGGACCTTGAAGCGGCAGGTGGTCATGCCGCTGTTGGGCCCTCAAGAAGCCTCGTTTACCTACACCTATGAAGGCCCGACCCAGCGCGACCAGAAAACATTCGAGCGCATCAGCTTTCGCGGCCAGTGGAATCTGGTCCCACCAAAAAACGCCGCATTTCAATTGCGCATCATCGAACAGCAACTGGCGGGCGAAATGCTGCTGGATGCCGACCTGGGACGGGTGATGTTGTCGAAATCGGTGCAGGCCACCACCCTGCATATTGCCGTGGGGGACCAGGAAACCCAGCAAACAGTGCGCACGGATTTGGAAATCTCGCTGCACCCGGTCGGCGCGCAGACCAGCGCAGGCCCCCAAACACCCTCGGCCAAGCCAAACAAGCCGGCCAAGCCGAACAAGCCAGACGCTGCGCCGTAGTTGCCGCGTGGGGCGCAATTACCACTGGCGATTCGCTCGCGTGCCGCCGGCTGTGCCAGTGCTGTGGGGTCAGGTGACACAGCAGAAGCGACACCTTCGGTTCCGCAGCAGAAGGCCCATGAACAATTGGGGTTGAGATACTGGAAGTTGATCCAAGACGTCTACCGGCGTGGTAGAAATTTACCGGCGGCCGTCACTCACTCACTCACTCACTCACTCACTCACT
>CAYSXM010000247.1:0-6496 GCA_964434905.1 uncultured Pirellulales bacterium
GGCTGGCCGGCGACTGGAAGAGTTGGCTCACATGCTGATCGAGGCGCACAGCCGCCAAGGCGTGGCCCAGCGCGAGGTGCATCGACACATTGGCGATTTCGCGCTGTTTTGGACCGGCGTGTTTCCCGAAGCGCTGCGGCGCAGGCAAAGCCCCCAGCGGCTGGATCACTTTGTCGATTACTGCGCGCAGGGCAAGCGCTCGTATTTCATCGCCAGCACTATGGGGCCCGACGAACGCTCGCCCGACGGCCAGTTATTGGCCCGGCTGAGCCATGAGTTCGAGCTGTGCGCTTTTGGGCTGACCGAGGTGCGTCGCGAGTGGGAGCGCCGCGACGGCGAACCCGAGGCGCCGGGACCGCTGCTGTTGAACTAGCCGCACCGTGCCGGGCGTTTTTAAAAACCCTGGCAGCCACCCTGGCCGCATTGGGGCCGGCCGCACATGCCCCCCGGCTCGGCGGCCATCGGCAGGCTGCTGGTCCCCTTGGTATGCGCGGCGGGGACACTGAATTGTTTTTCGAGCGCCGTGCTGCCGCACTCGGGGCAGCGGGGGCGATCTTGACCGCGGACCAGCAACTCGCAACCGTGCTGGCACTTCGTGCAAACGTATTCAAACAACGGCATGGTTCGACCTACTGCTCTACGCACAACGTGGTGACCACCGAGCACACGGGCCATTCTACCAGACAGCTCGCGGCGGGGCACTGGGCCGGCGGTGTACCCTGGGACTCGCGGTGGTGGTGATGGTGCTGCCCGCAGTGGCGGCTACTCGCCCGCCACAATCTCGATGCTGCCGTTGTGCGATTCCACAACCAGCGGTTGGCCCCCTGGGCCTAGCCGGCCCCGGAGCTCTTTTCGACCCTTGCGCACCGCGTTTTCCAGCGGCAGATCGACTTGTACGCTCGCGTTGTGCGAAGCGCATTCGAGCTCGGCTCCGACGGTGGGCGACAAGGCCAGCCGTACGCTGCCGTTATGCGAGTCGACATGCCCCGCCAAGGCCTCGGCCGACAACAGCTCGGCCGACACGCTGCCGTTGTGCGACGACAGTTCGACGTGGGGGGCCAGAGAACGCGCATCGATCGGGCCGTTGTGCGATTCGGCCACCAATTCACCTGGGCCTCCGTCAATCACTTCGATGCCCGCGTTGTGCGAGTGCAGGTCGCAGTCTCCGGACATTCTGCGCACCACCAGCCGGCCATTGTGCGATTCAGCGCGCAGGGCCAGCGCCGCCGGTAGCTTGACCTCGAATGCCACCTGGATCTGCCAATGCGGGGGATGGTTCTTCATGCGCCAGCGCCAGCCGATCTCCTGCGTCTTACCGTCGTTGGTCACGGGAGTGACAATCTCGATCGCCTCGAGGCAGGCCGATGCGTCGGAATCGGAGAGCCCCCCGCCGCGCACGCGAGCCACGACGTCGATCGCCAGATTGTTGCCGGTGCGGCCCTCGGCTTCGATCTGCCCGTTGTGCGAGGCGACAACCACCTGGGAAATTTCCGGCGACTCCAGCCGGAAGGCATCTTCACGCTCGGCCCAGACGATGGCCAGACCCATGTTGGCACAGCCCGAGGCAGTGGTCAGCATGGCCAGTGCGAGTACCGATTCCAACCATTTTTTTTCAAGTGGTCGCATGGTTCATGTCCCCAGGCCAGAGGTTTTCGTGCCCAGACCAGACAGGTGGATCGCTGCGCCCGGGCTGCGCCGTCGAACACCTCCGCGTCGCGGACCATTGTGCCTGACCGGCCGGGTGGCCACCAGGACATTCGCCACGGAGCGATCGATCTTGGCCGGCTCTGGAATTTTAGAGTCGTGGTATTCTTCTAGGGTTTGTGATGGGAGCTTCCAGTCGAATTGGGGGCCAACACCGTCTAAACCACCGCGTCGGCGAACGCGGCGTGGCCGAGGGGGGAAATTGGCATGTTACATTGTTTGTGTCGTCAGCAGGTGCGTCGGCTAGATCAATTGGCACACACCGAGTTTGGTCTGGCGACCCTGGTGTTGATGGAAAATGCCGGTCGCGGCGCCGCGCAATTGTTGCGCCAGCAACGCCCGGCCGGCCGAGTGGTGGTGTGTTGTGGTCCGGGCAACAACGGTGGCGACGGTCTGGTAATGGCTCGGCATCTGGACTATTGGGGCCTGCCGGTCGAGGTGCACCTGTGGGGAGATCCGTCCCGGCTGCCGGTCGACGCGGCGGCAAATCTGGCCACGGTGGTGGCCTCCGGAATCGCGTGCACTGTTCACCGACTGGTGTCCGAGTCGCTGGAATGGCTCTCAGGCGCTCCGCACGATACGTGGTTGGTCGACGCACTGTTGGGGACGGGTACACATGGCGCACCCCGTGGACCGTTGGCCTCCGTCATCGCGGCGATCAACACCAGCCCTGCTCGGGTGCTGGCGGTCGATCTGCCGAGTGGGCTGGATTGCGACACGGGTGCCGCGGCCGACCCCACGGTGCGTGCGACGCTGACTGCCACGTTTGTGGCCCACAAGCCCGGGTTCCTGGGGGCCGAGGCGAGGGCCTACACCGGAACAATCGAGGTAGTGGAAATTGGCGCGCCCCGGGCGCTGGTTGAGCGTTTGCTGGCAGAAACGAACGACGGTTAGCAGCGGCGCGCAGCCATGCACCCGTGAGACCGCGCACCCGTGGGACCGCGTACGCCCGATCACGGCGTCGGTGGGGCCGGGCGTGGCAACTGTTCCAACAACACCTGCAAGCGCGCTTCAATCTCGGCCACGCGACGTTCGAGCGCTTGCAAGCGGGTAAAAGGGTCCACCGCCGAGCCAGGGGGCCAGGGGCCGGCGGTCGCGGGCGGAATCAGGTTGTCGATGGGCGAGGGCTGGACGTCGGCGCTGGCCACGTCGCGCAGCGTGACTGGTGTCGATCGCAATTGACCATTGAGGTAGTACGACACGTCGATGGTCTTGCCGGGTCCGGCGCGATTGATCGCGTCGATCACATCGGACGGATTGGTGATCGGTTGGCCATCGATCGCCACGATGACTGCGTCGCGCACCAGGCCGGCCGCCTGAGCGGGTGAATCGGACTCGACCTCGGTCACCACGACGCCCTGGGCTTCCGTTGGCACGCGCAAGAATCGCTGTTGCTCCTCGGTCAGCGGCGCCACGCGCAATCCAAACAGTCGGCGCCGCGGCGCGGTCAAGACCGCGGGCGGAGGCAGTTCGCCTGGCGCGTCGGTTGGAATGCGACCAAACTGTTCAACCAATCGACCGCTACGTGTGGGCCGATCGGTCAATTTTATTTTGATCTTGAGCTGCTCTTGGTCGCGGCGGACCTCGATTTCAAGCACCTCGCCGGCGCGAGAACGCTCGATCAGTGGTGCCAGGTCGGCCATGCTTTCCACGCGTTTGCCCGCGGCAGCCACGATCAGATCGGCGGGGCGCACGCCAGCCTCTTGCGCGGGTCCGCCCGGCGCCACCTCGACCACGCGCACGCCCTGGCCGGGGTCGAGACGGTCGTCGCCGATCAGTCCCAAATAGCCCGGCGCGGCAGGCGCGCCGGGGGCGAGCGATTCGCCATCCTGCGCCCTGGCCACGCACACTGCAGCGCACCAGACCACGGTGCAGGCGAATCGAAGCACCAGCGGCGCGTGGCGCGCACGCTGGCACCGTCCAAGGTCGTTAGAATGCATGGTGTGGGGTCCCCCAGTTGCGCTTCGCGGGGTGTTGGCGTGTCGGTCGTTGGCCCGCGCTCGGTTGGCAATCGACCCCCCGGCTAGCCAGGTCACGAAGTCGCCGGGCCCGAAGCGATTATAGTCGAGAATAAGCCGGCTTGCTGGTGGCGGCAGAAACGGCGGCCCTTGGGAGGAGGCACGCGGCTCGGGTATTCTGCGGGGATGACTGCCCCCTTGCCGGTTATTTTTCGCGCTGCCCTGCGGGAAGAGCAAGAAATTGCCTGGCAACTGCTGCTCGCTCAATCGCACACAGCCGAGCCCACTGCCAGACTGCACGCCGCGGTCGAACAGGCCGAACTTCGTGAGGGGCATGAATTGCTGTTGTGGGTGGCTGTCGAACAGGGCCAGGTGCGGGCTGCCTTGCGCGCCGAGTTGCAGCCGGGCCGTACGGCCCATGTGTGGCCTCCCCAAGCACCGCCCGACGTGTCCAGTGCCATGGTGGTGCAATTGCTCGAAGCGTTTTCGACAGAGTTAGAGCGTCGCCAGGTGGCCTTGGCGCAGACACTGCTGCCGGTGGTTGACGATCGATCGCCGGAGATTCTCCAAGCCGCGAGGTTTGAACGACTGACCGAGTTGTGTTACTTGGTGCAATTCGACGTGCCGTACACGAAGGCATCGTCCGACATGGTGCTTCCCGTGGTGGCAGCGCGGGGGCCCTGGCCCGCAGCGGCGCTGGTGCCCGTTCTAGACACTGCCGCAGACGAAGCGCGGCTGGAAAGCATACTGGCCCGAACTTATGAAGGCACACGCGATTGCCCGCGGCTCAACGGCGTGCGCCACTCGGCCGATGTCTTGGCGGGCTACCGCAGCCTGACCGAGGCCGGCGCGCGGCCCTGGTGGTTTGCCGTCGAAGGCGATCGCGTTGTGGGATGCCTGCTACTTGCTGAACATGCGCATCCGCCCCTGGTCGAGTTGGTGTACATGGGCATCGTCCCCGAGGCCCGAGGGCATGGTTGGGGCCGGCGTTTGGTGCAATTCTGTCAGGCGTGGCGTGCCGGCCGAGCCGTAACAGGCTTGATCGTGGCGGTCGATCTGGAAAACCAGCCGGCGTTGGCCGTGTATCAAGCCGCAGGATTGGTGGAATGGGAGCGCCGCGTGGTGTGGGCACGTTTGTTGGGCACGGCGCGCGCACCCGATGGCTGATCGTATGAACAGTTTTCGTTGGCGGCCGTGGCGCCAAGACGTGTGAGGACAATCAGTTGGGTCGCGTGAGCGGTTGCCGTGCGCACGGCACGTGTTTCGCGCGGCAACTGTCAAGGGGTGAGATTGCACGACAAGTTTTCCACCCCGCGTGGCAGGTTCTTGGCATCCGAAGTTGGAGCGCCGCGCGAGCGCAACGAGACGACTCGAACGGTTTTGTGACTTGCGAGCGCGTGGGGATTCGCGCCGAGAAAAAATGCGGCTGGGTTTCCTTTTGACAGCGGTGCTGGCGCGCCTACAATCGCCCTCTCGCGAACACGCTCGAAAGCCCATGGCCGACGGGTGACGCTCGCCCGCCGACGGAGATCGCTCTGCCGGCACAGCTAGCCGACGGCGTTGGGCAGCCGATGGCGTTGGGGTACTTCCACGCCGCGGACATTAGCCTAGGTGTTGATTCACGTCGGTGGGCACAGTTTGGGGTGGTGAACGACAGCGGGGAATCCGCACCAGGCGCCAAGAAGGCGCGGGATCGCTAGGACTGCGTGAAGGGGCGTACAGGAAGTGGTCAAGGACGATTTGGACCCATTGCGCACCCTGTTGGCCGCCACCATTGGTGCGCGCCGCTTTGCGGTTTGGTTCAAGTCGGTTTCGTTTCGCCAGAGCCCGGGCCAGTTGCACGTGCTCTCGCCCAGCCCTTTCCATCGCGACTTCATTCGTCGGCAGTATCGCGTGGCACTGGCACGGGTTGTGGGCCAATTGGTGGAAGGCGACTGCGAGCTGGTGTTTGACGTCGACCTAGGATTGGTCGACCAGCCCCTGCCAACGACCATGGGTGCGGTCGAAGCAATTGGTATCGCAGGTGCCGCGGAAGTTCACGGGGCCGCCGCTGTGCCGGCCGACCTGGTTCCCAGTGCATCTCTGGCAGTTGCCGCCGAGCGTCTGCTGGCCGACGGCGCGGGGGCGTCACCGGAGGCGCCAGCCCCGGCTGCCATCGTCCCGGGTCGCGGCCAGCACGGTCCGGCAACCCAGCCAGGCTGGGGTGGCCGGGTGTATGCCGAGTTGGCAGATTTCGAGCCCGGCCAGAACAATGGCCTGGCCTGGTCCGCGGCCGGAACGGCCGTCGAGCAACCGGGTGTGTATCTGCCGCTGTGGTTCCATGGCCCACCCGGCGTGGGTAAGACCCATCTGGTCGAGGGAGTGCTCACGGCCACCCGAGCGCGCACTCCCCGGGCACGCACGGTGTTTGTCACGGCAGAGCAGTTCACCAGCCAGTTTATCGAAGCGTTGCACGGCAAGGGGTTGCCCAGCTTCCGTCGTAAGTTTCGCGGGCTAGATTTGTTGGTACTAGACGATGTGCAGTTTTTATGCGGCAAGCGAGCCACGCTCGAGGAGTTTGAACACACGATTCGCAGTCTGGGCATGCAGCGTCGCCAGATCGTGTTGGCGGCAGACCGTCCGCCGCACGAACTAACAGCGATTGGTCAAGGTTTGCTGAAACAGTTGCAGGGTGGCCTCGTGTGCGAGGTGCATCCGCCCGATGCGACATCCCGCGCCGCCATTGTGCGTCAGCGATGTCGGGCCCTGGGTTTGGAACTGCCCGCCGAAGTCGAGCAATTCGTGGTGGATCGCTGCGCAGCGCACGCGCGCGAACTGGCCGGAGCGGTCAATCG
>CAYSXM010000248.1:0-6495 GCA_964434905.1 uncultured Pirellulales bacterium
GGACATGATTGTCAGCGGCGGCGAGAATGTCTATTCCGTCGAGGTGGAAACCGCACTGTACGAACACCCGGCAGTGTTCGAGGCGGCCGTCATCGGCGTGCCCGACGAACAATGGGGCGAAGCGGTACACGCGGTCGTGTTTCTAAAAGACGGACAAACGGCCACGACCGACGAATTGGTCCATTTCTGCCACGGCCGAATCGCCAACTATAAATGCCCCAAAAGCGTCTCGATTGTCGACCACGAATTGCCCAAGAGCCCGGTGGGTAAAATTCTGAAGCGCGAATTGCGCCAGCCGTTCTGGGCGGGGCGCGAGCGGTTTATCAATTGAATGCGCGCGACACAGTCGCCGCGCGAACCACGACAAACACCCCCGGCCCGAAACGCCGCGCCAGACATGGTTCCCGAATCGCCGAATGTGCTGCCACAAAAACGGCGAGCCGGTACCGATTAAGATGTTCCTCCCTGCCCCCTTTGCATTGCGAGTTTCCCATGTCGCTTGCCACGTCGACGCAAACTGGCCACTACCTGTTTGAGGAAGAGCACGAACTTTTCCGCCGTAGCGTGCGGCAGTTCGTGCAAAAAGAACTCGACCCCCAAGCCGACCGCTGGGAAGCCGCGTGCCGAGTGCCAAAAGAGATGTTTCTGGCCGCCGGCGAACTAGGCCTGTTTGGCCACGCCGCGCCCGAGGCCTATGGGGGCAACGGTGCCGATTGCCGCATGGCCGTGGTGATTGCCGAGGAATTGTCGAAGGCCAAGACCAGCGGCCCGGGCATGGGCTTTGGCGCGCATTCGGAAATCGCCATGCCGCACATCAGCCGCTTTGGCACCGAAGCGCTCAAGTCGCGCTGGCTGCCCGACCTGGTGGCCGGGCGGCGCGTGGCGGCTTTGGGCATTACCGAGCCCGGAGCCGGTTCCAACGTGGCAGGCATGCAAACCGTGGCCACGCGCGACGGCGACCACTATGTCCTTTCCGGCTCCAAAATCTATATCACCAACGCTGTCCATGCCGACGTGTATTGCATCGCCGCCAAAACCAATCCCAGCGCCGGCCACCGCGGCATCAGCATGATCTTGGTCGAACGCCAATCGCCCGGCTTCATGGTCGAAGAATTGCACGGCAAGTTGGGACGCCGCGCCAGCGACACCGGGCTGTTGACCTTCGACGGCTGCCGAGTGCCCGTGACCAATCTGTTGGGGGAGGAAAACCGCGGCTTCTATCAGATCATGCAGTGCTTCGAAAACGAACGGCTGGTGATCGCGGCGGGCTGCATCGGCGCTGCCGAAGCCTGCCTGGCCCGCACTGTGGCCTATGTAGGCCAGCGCCCGATCGGTTTCGGCCACCTGGGCGACATGCAAGTTACCCGGCAGCGCCTGGCCAAGAGCTACATGGAGCTCGAGGCCATGAAACATCTGGTGTATGCCACGGCCTGGAAAATGGTCCGCGGGCAGCGCGCCCTGAAGGAAGTGGCCATGGCCAAGGCGTTCGCCAGCGAGGCAGCTTTTCGAATTATCGACGATTGCCTGCAACTGCACGGCGGGTTTGGCTATTTCTATGAATCGGTCGTCGAGCGCGCCTACCGCGATATCCGCCTCGACCGCGTGGGGGGCGGCGCCACCGAGGTGATGTATGAAATCATCGCCAAGGAATTGAAACTGTAGCGATCTCGCTGGCCAAGCGGAACCGGCCAATGGTCAGCGCCGCTCCACGTTCACTTATCGCTGGCCGGTCGTCAGTTCGGCGGCGCGGTTGGTGGCACGGCGGGCACGGGGGCACTGGCGCCCGCCGGCGCACTCGCCCCGATCTGCTCTGCAGATTGCGAAAATTCCGTGGTTGGCTCGTGTGCATCGTTCGAAACCGCCTGGCCAAAGTAGTAGCCAATGATCGTGCCCAAGATACCGACCAGAATGTTCAACACCTCTTTGGCATTTTTGAATCGCTCGGCATAGGCGTTGTTCCGTTGAAGTAAGAACACCGCCAGCACCAAGATGACGGCAATCGCCATGGTGCCGATGCAAAACACGACTGTGATTAGCGTCTGGGCGCCGTTCTCGCCACTCAGCTCGAGCCGATACAACACCAGGCCCATCGCCACGATCGCGACCAGGCCAATCATCGTGAAAACCGCCAACAGTGCCCCGGAATAGACGATGTCAGCGCCTCCCGGCGCGGTCAAGCTGCGAATCAGAAGCTGCAATTCACTCTGAAATAGCCAGCGCAAGCCAGCTACGACCAGGAGCAACAACAGGCACACGCCTGCCAACAGTTTAAGAATCTCACAAGCTCCCCAGGCCGTGGCCTCCTCGTTTTTCTCTCTTCCAGGCTTTGCAACGGACCCCGGCATGCCCGTTGGCGTAGCGGCTAACGCCAAGCGAGACACCGTTCCCATGGCAACACACGGCGTCGCGGCTTCCACAGTTGCGCACAACGGGTCGATGGTGCCCGGCTGCTGTGCCCAGGCGACACTGGCCAAGGCCAGCCAGACGGCACTGGCCAGGCTCAGCCAAGCGACACTGCCCAAGGCCAGCCAGACGGCACTGGCCAGGCTCAGCCAGGCGGCGCTGCCCGAGCCGATTCTTGCCACGACAAGAGTCGGTGCAATTCGTGCCTGATAACCACGCATGCTCCACCTCTCAAATGGCGCACGAATCGAGAGTTCGTCGACGGCGCGGCCTATCGTAGCGGTGCAAGTTGCGAATTGCTACCTGCGCGTCCGCCGGAAAGCTCGGCATCCAGGCCTTAAATATCGAAATTCTCTGGACCGGCCGGCTCGCGTGTTCCAAAATGCTCCGCGGACCAATCGCCGGCTACACCTATCGGGCTGCGGCGGCAGCGTCTGGCAATGGCCCAGGCCCCGTCGTGAGTGTCGCGGCGCAGCCGGGGCCGCGCACATCCACAGGAGCCGTGCCATGTGCAACTTCGTGGTTTTCAGCCGATGGTTTTGCTCGCAAGTCGCGCCGCGCACCCAACGCAATGGCACCAACCGGCAACGTCGAACGGCACGGTCGCTTGTGGCACGGTCGCTTGCGCCGCCCGCGCGCACGGTCCGAGTCAGAGTGGCTGCAGCGCGGTCGCGCCGGGCTGGCACGCTCGCCGGATGCGAGGTACTCGAAACACGCGCCCTGCTGGCGGGACAAACCACCGGATTGTTTTTCAGCAACCCAGGCGTTTCCGACAATTACACGCTGGTTTCACCCGCCACGACACTCGTTACTAATCTGATTGACAAGCAAGGCCAGGTGGTGCACCAGTGGCAGTCGAGTTATGCGCCGGGCCTCTTGGCCTATTTGCTCGACGATGGCAGCCTGCTGCGTGCCGCCGCGCCGCACGGACAAGGTGGCAACGGCAGCATCGTCGCGGCGGGTGCCGGCGGGCTCGTCGAACGGTTTGATTGGAACGGGCAGCGCATCTGGGAGTTCGCCTACGACTCGCCCACGCACCTGGCGCATCACGACATCGAGCCGCTGCCCAATGGCCATGTGTTGTTGATCGCCTGGGAGCGGAAGACCGAAGCCGAGGCCACGGCCGCGGGACGCGACCCCACTCTACCGGGGCCCGGCTTCTTGTACCCTGACCAGATTGTCGAGGTGGCGCCCGATCTGCAAAACGGCGGTGGTCAGATCGTGTGGCAGTGGAATGTGTGGGACCACCTGGTGCAAGATTTCGATGCGACAAAGGTCAACTGGCGCGGCGCGACGGGTGTGGCAGACCACCCCGAGCTAATCGACCTGAACTACGTTTCCTCGTTCGACGCCGGCAGCGGCGCCAATGAAGATTGGACCCACGCCAACGGCATCGACTACAACGCCGAAACCGACCAGATCATGCTTTCCGTCCGAGAGTTCAGCGAATTCTGGATCATCGATCACTCGACCACTACGGCGGAAGCCGCTGGACACATCGGCGGGCGATCGGGGCGCGGTGGCGACCTGTTGTATCGCTGGGGCAACCCCCAAACCTATCGCCGTGGCGACGACTCCGACCGGCAACTTTATTACCAGCACGATGCCAAGTGGATCACCAGCGACGCGCCGGGGGCGGGCCATGTCACGCTATTCAACAATGGGTTTGGCCGGCCTGGGCTCGACTATAGCGCGGTTGAGGAAATCGTGCTGCCCACCCCCCTTGCCAACGGGAGTTATCCGCTAGCTGCGGGACAGGCCTACGAGCCCACCAGCAGCTTGGCAACGTATGAAGCGCCGCTCGAAAATTTTTCGGCGATCATCTCTGGCGCGCAGCGTCTGACCAACGGCAACACGCTGGTGACCTATGGTGTGAACGGCACGCTGACAGAGGTCACGCCCGCCGGAAACGAGGTCTGGAAATATGTGAACCCCTATACCGGCGCCCGCACCTTGGGCCCCATGGAGCCGATTCCCAGCTTGGGAATCATCACGCCGGGGCTCGACGCGCTACGCACGAACTTCGTGTTCCGCGCGATCGACTACCCACGCTCTCTGGTGCTGCCATTTCTAGAACCGCTGGTGGGCGATGCCAACCACGACGGCACCGTCGGCGCGGCCGACTATGCCATTTGGGCGGCGCAGTTCGGGCTGTCGGGGCAATTCCTGGCGGCCGATTTCGACCACAACGGTTCGGTGGGCGCCGCCGACTATGCGCTGTGGGCGGCCAACTTTGGGGCCACCCAGGGTGGCGGCACGGCTCCAGGCAATGCACGCAGCCCGACGGTTGGTTTGCCGGGCGCGGCGGTGGGCAGTTCAGCAGCGGCGTTGCGTGGTCCCGGCGCGGCCGCGGACAAGGTGACGCTTCTCGGTGGCAACGCGCGGCCGTCGTTCGCTCGCGCATTGTCTTCCTCTGCGGTCGACCGGGTGCTGGCCGATTCGTGGCTGGCCAACGACCCGGCGGCAGTGCCTGATGCAACCGGGGAGATTGATCTGCGGCTCGGGTCTGGTCCGGCGCTGGTGCCTGATGCGGAACTGGGGCCTGGCGCGGCCGGGACCGTCGCCGCGTCGCGCAGGGGTTTGCACACGCTCACGTCGCGAATCTTACCCTGGCGCGCGACCGGTGATCGCCTGCTCTCGATTGGCACAACCAGCCGGATGCGCCGGAATTGATGGACGTTTTTCGCAGCGAAATCGCCAACACAAGGGGTACTGTCATGCCGAAAGGGATCGCGCTTGCTATCGGATTGAATTCTGTCAGCCCGCAGCACTATGGCGGCTGGAGCGGTCACTTGACGGCCTGCGAGGCCGACGCGCTCGACATGACCGGAATCGCCAAGTCGCAAAAGTTCTCGGCAGCAACCCTGTTGACCAAGAGTGCCACCCGGGCCAAGGTCATCGCGGCCATCAAGAGCACGTCGTCCAAGCTGAAGTCGGGCGACATTTTCCTGCTCACCTATTCCGGGCACGGCGGACAATTGCCCGACCTGAACAATGACGAACCGGACGGGCAGGACGAAACCTGGTGCTTGTACGACGGAGAGATCGTCGACGATGAGCTGCATGCGTTGTATGCCACGTTCAAGCAGGGCGTGCGCATTCTGGTCCTGTCCGATAGCTGCCACAGCGGCACCGTCGTCAAGATGGCCTATTACGGCGGGGCGCGAGACAACTCGAGCGTGGCAGCACGCACTAGCAACGTGCGCTATCGCAACCTCCCGCCAGACGTCGCGTTGCGAACCTACCGCGCGCATCAGGCCATGTATGACAAAATACTGAAGAAGAAAAAGCTGGAAGGCAAGAAAGCAGTGGTCCAAGCGTCGGTGCTGTTGATTTCGGGCTGCCAAGACAATCAGCTATCGGCCGACGGCGCGTTCAATGGATTGTTTACGGGGCAATTGTTGACCGTCTGGAAGAACGGCAGCTTCAAGGGCAACTACCGCGATTTTCAGCGTGCGATCGTCCGCCGGATGCCGCCCGACCAGACGCCGAAATTGTTTCTGACCGGCGCACACAACGCGGCGTTCGAGGGACAGAAACCATTTACGGTCTGAGGTCCTGCTTCGGAAGCCACGTCGGTTGCCAGTGCCGTGAATCGCATTACACCGTCCTGCACGCCTAGGTGTGGGATAATCGTGCGGTTTTCGTGGTGTTTGAGCGCGTGGCCCAACATTTTTTGGCCGATCATTTTCGCGTTGAGGAACGTGTCACCCCACGTTGGGTATTAGGCCCGCGGCATCGACGTGCGGCCCGCACGGGCCGATCCATTGGCCGTAACACTTCCGCCCGACGTGAATCGCCGGGATGTAAGACTTCTGCTCGCGTCGGCCATTGCCGGTTGGCAACCGTGCGCGAGGGTGGAGGAGATCGCTTGCGAGCCCGCGCCAGCGGACTTGCGGCACGATGCGCGCACGAAAAAACCCGCCGGGGATGGCTCGTCCCCGACGGGTTTTCGTTAACGTTTCGAGTAGTTGCCGGGAATTGCTTCCCAGCGGGCCTCAATGCCAGACGAAGTCTGCCTCCACTTTGGTTGTTCTTCGATCGTGAAATCGAGGAACAGGATGGCGATGAACGAGAAGACGAAGGCCTCGG
>CAYSXM010000249.1:0-6482 GCA_964434905.1 uncultured Pirellulales bacterium
CCAGATATTGCAGTTGTTCGACTGCCGTGCGCCACTGCTCGGCCGGCGGAATCACTTCGCGATTCCAGACGTATTCTCCGAGCACCAAGAGCACGTTGCGCGCCTGATATTCGTACGCCAGGTCTAAGAACGCCCGAACTCTTTGGGCGTGAAACTCGCGTACCGTGGCATTGAAGTCGGCCAGACCTAGCGCCACACAGCAGAGCGAAATGATGGGCAGCTCGAGCCGCTGGCACTCGTGCGCGATCAAACGTCGCTCGCGCACGTCGAGATCCAAGGGGTCGAGAAACAGGTCGATGGTATCGAAACCAATGGCCTTGGTCTGCTCGATACCCCAAGCGGTCGGTCGGCCCGCTTGGACCCAGGCCGAGTTGATCAATCCGAGTTTCATATGCTGGATTCCTGCTACCGGGGGAACTCGACGGATCGCCAGTCGAGCCCCTCGGGCAAGCGGTTCAAGTTCTCACAACCCGAGTCGGTCACGATGACCATGTCTTCCACGCGCACCCCGCCGACGGCGTGACAATACAAGCCGGGCTCGATAGTCAGCGCGTCGCCAACCACCAGGGCTGGCCCACCGCGATCCAACAGTGGCGGCTCGTGGGCCTCGAGCCCGATGCCGTGTCCTGTTCCGTGGACTAGTGCGCAGTATTTCGCAGGTGCATCGGCCGAGGGCAACCCCACCTCGTAGCCGCGAGCGCGAATCACACGGCAGGTCTCGGCATGTACTTCCTCTCCGGTTGTACCTGGTCGAACCAAGGCGGTAGCGGCCTGCTTGGCCTCGACCACCGCGGCGTGCATTCGCGCCAGTTCCGACGGCACTTCGCCATGCACCACGGTTCGTGTACAGTCGCCGTTGTAGAGTGTCGACAGGGAGCGGGGAAACACATCGACGATCACCGGTTCGCCAGTGCGCAAGGGCCCCCCGCCGTCGAAATGGCAATCGGCTCCGGCGGGCCCCCCCGCCACAATCGCGCGGCTGCTGAGATACCCCTGTTCCAACAGCCACACGGCAAGCAAGGCGCGCACGCGTTCGGAAGTCAGCGGCGCGCCGTCGTGCCAAAGCACCCCATCGGCCGCGGCGCTGGCCTGGGCAATCAGCCGGCAAGCACGGCCCAAGGCCTCTTCGGTGGCCGACTGTGCGGCGCGCAGCCAGGCGATTTCCTGCTCGTCCTTGGCGCGCCGTTCAAGCACGCCCAGTGCCGGGTCGCAAACAACCTCCAATCCGGCTTCCGTCAGTACATGGGCAAACAATAGCGGAAGCGACCGGTGTGCCAAGACCTGGCGAACTCCGACCTGGCGCAGCGCCTGCGCGGTCGCCTGGGCAGTGGCCGTTTCACGATCGCCCGATAAGCCGGTGGGGGGAGTGAAGTCCGCGGGACAGGCCACACGATCGACCCGGGCGTGGCGGCGCGCGCGTTCGATTTCGATGTCGCGTACGATCAGCGTGGAACGGATCTGGCCGGAGCTGGCGGTCCACTCGAAGACGGCGGCCGGGTCGCCAACTTGAAAGCGCAGGCGATGATATAGCGCCGCATTGAGTGCGGGAATTCCGGCCCACAGTACGGCACGCGTGGCATTCTGGTGTGTTGGCATGAGGAACCGTTGGACGTTCGAACTCTGATCGCGCTGGTGGTGATCTCGCCCTCGCGCGAGGCTAGCAGTCCGTCGAATTCTTCAACCGGCGGCTAGGGTCGCGATTCTACTCCCGAGACGAGGTGCTGGTGCAAGAATTGTGCGATGCGAGCGTACATTCGCTGTACGACGAGTGGATCCGAAACCAGATGGGTTTGCCCAACCAGGGGCAGGAACTCGTGGGCGCGGCCGGCCTGAAACAACGACTCGGATAGCCGCAGCGAGTGCGAAAAAAACACGTTGTCATCGGCGGTGCCATGCACGATCAGTAGCGGACGCTGTAGTTGACCGGCATACGTTCGCAAGTCGCTTCGATCGTAGTTGGCAGAGTTGACCGCAGGATCGCCCAGATAGCGTTCGGTATAGTGGGTATCGTAATCGCGCCAGTCGCAGACCGGGGCACCCGCCACGGCGACATGAAAAACATCGGGGCGACGCGATACGGCCAGCGCGGCGAAATAGCCGCCAAACGACCAGCCGAACACGCCCACCCGCGAGAGGTCGAGTTCGGTATAGTGCTTTCCCAGCGCCGACAGTACGGCCACTGCATCTTCCAGAGGTACTGTCGCCAGATCGCCGGCGATCGCGCGTTCCCACGTGCGGCCGCGGCCTGGGGTGCCCCGCCCGTCGAGTGAAATCACCACGAAGCCGTGGTCGGCGAGCCACTGGGCCAGCCGATACCGCTCGGCGGCAGCACCGACCATTTGCACGTGGGGCCCTCCATAGGCGTGCAGGACCACGGGATACCGCTTGGTGGGTGAGAAACTAGTTGGCCGCACGAGCACGGCGCGTAGTTGGCGCGGTTCATCGAGCGTGATCCACTCGGGCCGCGGTTCCACGGTGGGGATTTCCGCCCTCGATGCGATTTCAGCCACTGGGTCGGTCCAGCCTTGGTCGGTCCAACGCCTAACGAGCCATTGGGCTGATCCGTTGGCGCTGGCAACTTGTTCCACGACCAATTGGCTGCCAGGGTTGGCGAACAATTGGCGTTCGGCCGGCACGCTGGTCAGCACTTGCACCTTGCCAGGTTGGTCGAGCCGAACCGCCAGGACCTGCGCGCTGGTGGGGTCGCCCTGGTGCGCGGTGCCACGCGCTACCGTGCCCTGCTCGTCGACATGCACCAGTTCACGCCAACCGGTGCTGACGGACGTTAGCGGTTCGTCGGGTTGGCCCCGAGAGTTAAAACGCCGCAGTTGCCAATCGCCGCCGCGTTCATCGCGCCCCAACCAGCGCCCGTCTGGCAACCACCAAGGCGGCTCGTCGCACAGATTGAGCCAGCAGGCGTCGCGCTCTTCTAGTAACAGGGCGGTGTGCCCCGTGGCCGGATCGACCCGCCGCAATTGTCCGATGGTTTGCGCACGATTCTGCACGTAGATTGTCAGCGGACCGTGCCGGGGCCAATCGACACGTGCCAAGTAAGGAAATTGATCGGCGGGCCAGGCGGCCCACACGGGCTCGTCGGCGTCGAGCCGGCGGATAGCCAACCGCACCTCGGCATTGGCGGTACCTGCGCGCGGGTAGCGCACTGTGGTGGGCGACCGGCTCGGGTCGGCCGGATCGGCCAGCGTTCGAGTTTCTAACGGTTGCACGTCGGTTTGTTGATAAGCCAAGGCGGCACCGTCGGGGCTCCACCAGTAGCCGGCGTCTCGGTTCATCTCTTCTTGAGCAATGAACTCGGCGAGGCCATGCGAGATGGTGGGTTCGTTGCTGGTGGTCAGCCGGGTTTCCATAGCCGAGGCAATGTCGAACAGGTACAAATCGCCTTGGCGAACGTAGGCGACGCGCTGGCCGGTGGGATCGAGCCGTGCGTCGATGGGAATTGCACCCGGGGCCAGGTGCAACTCGTCGACCCGGTCTTTGCCGACATGCCACAGAAACAGCCGGCCCGACAGCTCTGCCAGCAATCGGCTTTCGTCACGCGACAAAGAAAAACTTGTGAAACCACGTGCCGATCGCCGGGCCCGCTCGCGACGCGCGCGTTCTTCGGCGGTGAACTGCTGCGGAGCGCCGGCCAATAGCTCGCTGGCAGACAGCCGACAGCGTTCGGCGTGCGTGTCGACATCGAATGACCACAGGTCCTGCATCAGATCGCGCGGTCCGGACCGCAGAAACAGTATGGTGCGGCCGTCGGCCAGAGGTCGAATGTGAACGGGGCGGCCCGCGCGAAAGCGATTCGTGCGCGCGTATTGATCGAGGAACTGGTCCGGCTCTGCGAGGCGCGTCGCGGCAGCCAGTTTGGTCTCATCTGCTGGCGCCGCTGCCACGACGGGGCCGGCATGCGCTAGCAGCACATACGCCAGCCACAACACGCGGTTTCCGGATGGCATGGCGAGCATCGAGCAAGAGGTCTTCAAGGCGTATCCGCCTGGGTGGGGGCGCTGGCGCCAGATTCTTCGAGCAGGGTTCGCAGCCGGGCGAGCGCGGCATCGAAGTATTCGAGAGCGGCCTGTTGATTCGCAAAGGGACGCTTTTCGACGGCACCGCGAACTTCTAAAATCTTCTCCTCGACAAATCGAGCAGAGGCCGCTTCAAACGGGGCTCGGCCTTGCAAATAGCAGTACACCGGGTTGGTGTGCGCTTCTGCGTCGGGTGCGCCCGAAGGGGCCGTGGACCAGGCCCGGGCGGCGATCCAGGTCGAATGTTCAAGGGGAATGTCGGCCGCCAATTCGGCCCATCCCAGGTGGGCGCCCTGGGGATCGACGGATTGTTCGGCCAGTGTGCGGCCCCCCACCACCAGCGCCAGATTCGTGACACGCGCCGCCGGAGATTGCACACGCACGCGAATTCGCACGCTGCGTGGCACGTCGAAAACCAGGCGATCGCCAGGACCGTGCCCGTCGACCTCCAAGACCAGCAAGGGGCCCGTGGTGACCAGGCTTTTTCCGGTGGCCATGGCGCGCACCCAATCGGCCGCGCTGGGCGGCGTCGAGGCGCGGACATAGGTTACGCAGTCGCAAAGTTTGCGGCAGGCCGGGTAATCGCTGGCACCCACGGCAGGGAACTGCAAGCCAAGGTTCAGCAGGTGATACCAACCCTCGAGGCCAATGCCTCGATAGAGGCCGAACTGCAATAGTTCCACGCCATCGGTGGCGCCCAGCACGGCGTCGGCCCAGATTTCTTGTGCGTAGCCGCCATGTGCGTGTACCGCGTGACCTCCCAGCTCGCGAGTCTCGCGGGCCAAAACACCGAACACCGGCCAGGTGTTGGGGTCTTGTTGTTTGTTGGACAGCACCATGTCGGGCCGCAAGAACAAGTTCATATGCCCGTAATGCGAAGAGCGATACTCTTGGCCCGAGATGATGTGAAAGTCGCCCCGGGCGCGCGCGGAATCGAGCCCCAGTCCGCGATATTGAGGCGACGCTTGCTCGGCCATTTGACCAACATACGAAGTGGTATCGTCGTTGTAACAGAGGATGTTGCCGTAGCGCACATCCTCGGCTTCCAGCAAGTCGAGAATCAATTGGTCGTCTTCGTCGTGCGCGCGGCGAAAGTGCAAGTGTGCATCGCCGGAATAATAACCCAGCGCAGCCATGTCGACCGTACGCTGCAGTTGCACGTCGACACGCTCGGTGTGACCGGCGACCAACTGGCGCTCCACCACAACCGGGGTAAACTCCAACCCCTTGGCCACTTCGATGCGCACCTTGCCCGCCGGAACTGTGGCGGTGAACTCGCCAGGGCTGTAAAAATATCGACCCCAGTAGCGAATCGGGGCCTTGGATTGCCGGTTCCCCAGACCCTCGGGCCAGGCACCGGTCAAACGATACGGATAAAAGCGATCGGCCGCTGGATAGTAGTACTGGCCATCGGCGCCCACCAGATTCACTCGGCAGAGCGTGGGCTGAGGGCCGTTAGGGCCACGCACCATTACCTGAAGTTGGCCGGTCTGGTCGCCCAGTGCCTGGGCCGGATGGCCCTCGCTGGTGAATCCCTCGGGCGTAAACAGCAGGGCCTCGTCGGCCGGGACGACGGGGAGTGTGTCGAATGAGCCGATGGTTTGGGCGCGGCCGAAACTGGACATGCCCCAGGTGGCGGCTACTAGCAGGCCGGCCACCACACGGCCGGCGCGCCGCGGAATCATGTGGCTCATGGAACGCAGACTCCTAGGGAATGTGCAGCGAGCACCGTAGAGGGGCAGTTCGCGCGGTGCGTCGTCCGCCTCGCGAGATGCGTACCCCCAACCAGGAAAAACACCCGCCCCCAGGCGCTACGGACGTTTCGGGGGCGCATCCGCGCCGGAGAGGGCCAGGTCGCGCAGACGCGACAAATCGAACTCCGGCAACAGGCCAAAGCAAAAACACTCCGGAGCCACATCGACCAATTGGTTCTCCTCAATCAACCCGCCGAGCGAATGCCAGGTATGTTCCGCATGGCCGTACTTTACCTTGTGGGGGGCGATCGCGGCGGCCACGAGCGCCAGCACCCCGGTGCGAGGCCCGGAGGAATCGAGCGTGATCCGCTTCGTGCTATCACCCGCTTGCAGCCAGTCTGCCAGGGCTAGTAGCTGGTCGACCAACAACCCCAGTGGTCGCCGGCCCACCATGTCTAGCGACAGGTAATAGTACACCGGCAGGTCCTTGGCTTGCACACGCGCGTGACCGAATCCAAATAAATCGCAGGCCACCACGCGGTGCCCTGCGGCCAAGTTCCGTTCGACTTGCGCCGCCGCTTGGACCATTCCGGCGTCGGCTAGCACGACCACGGTTTCGTGGGCGCCGGCGCCTGATGGTGTACAGATCGTGGCGGCCAAACTGAAACCGGGTTCAAGCGTCGCATGAACCACTTCGATTCGCACGTCGCCCAGCATGTGGTTCGCAACGGGTTCAACTTGAAGCGGTGCCGGCTCG
>CAYSXM010000250.1:0-6448 GCA_964434905.1 uncultured Pirellulales bacterium
GGTTCCGGCCTGGTCGGCCGGTCCGGGTCGGTCGGGCGGTCGCCCTTGGGATAGAGCGAGGCCATGAACTGCTTATCCATCGCCGACAACCGGCTATTGGCGTGGGTGCCGTTGCCGTCGAGCAGGATCTCTTGGGGCAACTTGTAGATCATGATCGAATCTGGGTCAAAGCGACTGAATTTGACCAGTTCGGCCTCGCTGTACACCTTGAGCACGTTGAAATCGACCATTTCCTTTTTCCATTTGTAGTTGGCCCAATAGTAATTGTAGACCTCGGGAATTCGGAACTTGATCGGCGTATGTGCCGTCGAGTGTTCGTGAATCGCCCCCAACGCGTGCCCGAACTCGTGCATTACCACGCCGCGGTTGTAGTAATCATTGTCCGACGAATCGATGGTTGCTTCGGTCAATTGCAAGTTCATGGTCTGGCGGCCTCGATCCCGGCCTTCCTGCTCGCAGGCCGTGCCCACCAGGCTCCAGTGACCGACGTTGCCAAACCCGATCAGGATGTCTGCCGGCGTACTCTCGGAAACCCAACTGAACGAAATGTTGGCATATTCGCACCAGGTTTCCGCCAGTTCGCGCACGCGCCGCTGCAGCCGGGGGTTGCGGTATTCTCCCCGGGGATCCTTGTCCGACCGCACGAATTTCACTTCCAGGCGTTTGCCAATTTCCCACTTGCTCGAAAAGGCAATCTGAGACGGCTCGACCGTGGTGACGTCCGCATCGGGGAGATCGAGTTCGTTGCCGACCGCCGCGGCGGCACCTTGAGGCACATCGCGATCGCCCTCCGGCAGGGATTGGAAGCGCTCATTCGGGGGGATTGCCAAATGGACCGGCGACATCGACCGTTCGTCGGGCTGCGCAGGGTCGAATGCTGGCCAGTCGAGGCACACGGGCGGGAGGCTTTGCAATTCCTCGTCGCTGTAGATACCTTGTGCGACCTCTTCAGCCCGCGCCGAACCCCAGGTAAAAAAGCCCCCGGCCATGGCCCCACCGGCTGCCAGGGCCTGACGGCGCGAAACCGCCTTTCCGCCACGACGATTGTTTTTGCGCTTGCTACCTGCCATGAAGCACCTCGCTTTACAAGAGCTGGAATCTGGGCCGAGCCCACCTTGTTAGAGCGTGCCGGTCGGGGCCGTCACCTGGGCTTTTAGATACCAGCCTCGCTGGCAAATCACAACCAACAGGCGCGCCGGCCATCGTTCCCCGCCCCTGGCTGCGGTGTCGATGGGTTACGGTGCCGATGGGTTATATTGAAGCGAGCCCCGTTTTGGCCGCGGCGTCGGGCACTGTGCCTGATGCCTGTGGCCTGCCCACGAGTTTGACGGTTGCGGATGAGTATTTCCGAGTTGGCACATTTAGAGCTTTCCGTTGAGATCGACGAGCTGACCAGCCGGCTGCGTGCCTGGGCCGACGGCGCGCCCGACTGGCCCGCCGCGCGCGGCTGCCAGCGCCTGGTAGCTCGCCTGCTCGAGCGCGCCGATGCGCTGCGCGTGCGGCTTGAAGCGCCGCTGGTGGTGGCGCTGCTGGGAGGCACCGGCACTGGAAAAAGCACCTTGGTCAATGCGCTGTGTGGGGCGGATGTCACGGTCGAAGGTCGCCAGCGGCCGACGACGCTCGAGCCGGTGTTGATCGCGCGGCCCGGCGTGCTGCCCGAACTGCTGGGGATCGATCCCCGCGCCGTGCGACTGTTGACGCACGAGGCGCCGCTGTTGGCCAACCTGGTGCTGGTCGATTGCCCCGATCCCGACACGACCGACGACGAGAACGTGGCGAGTGACAGCAACCTGGCCCGTTTGCGCGCGGTGTTACCGCACTGCGACGTGCTGCTGGTGGCCGGCACCCAACAGAAATATCGCGACGCGCGCGTGATGGCGGAACTGGCCGCCGCGGCTCCTGGCGCGCGGCTGGTGTTCGTGCAAACGCATGGCGACATCGACGACGACATCCGCGCCGACTGGCGCCGCGCGTTGGGCGATTCGTTCGCCACCGGAGAAATGTTCTTGGTCGACGCACCCGCCGCGCGGTTGCGCGCCGAGCAGGGGCTGCCTCCGTCCGGCGAATTCGCCCGGTTGGTCGAACTACTATCGCACGAGCTAGCTCGCTCGGCGGTGCATCGCATTCGCCGCGCGAACTTTCTCGACCTGGCTCAAGCCACGCTGGCCACTTGCCACGCCCGGGTCGCGGCCGGCCTGCCCGCCGTGGCCCAACTGGAACGAGCGGTGCAGGAACAGCGTGGCCGATTGGCCGCCAAGTTGGCCCAGCGCGTGCGCGACGAACTGGCCGGCTCGCGACGGCTGTGGGAAAGCCGGCTGGCGGCAGAAGTTGCCGCACGCTGGGGGTTCAGCCCTTTTGCCCTGGTGCTGCGCGTGCAGCAAGGTTTGGGTGGGCTGTTGGCAGGCGCCGCGCTGTTCAAAGCCCGCACCCCCGCCCAGATGGCACTGTGGGGTGCCGTCGCTACGGGGCGCACCTGGCGCCAGCGCCGCCGCGCCAGCGCCGCCGACGCCAACGTGGCCAGGGCCGCGATGCTGGGCTGGGAAGAGCACGACCTGCGCACCGCGGCCATCATTCTGGATGGCTATGCCGCGGAGGCCAATCTAGCGCGCGACAAAACGCAAACCGATCTGGTGGCCCACCAGGCGCAGCGCGCCGGACGGGCCTTTACCACTTCTGCCGCGGCCGAACTACAATCGTTGGTCTGTCGCCTCGCCGCGCGACACGCGGGGTGGTGGGGGCGGGCGGTGTTTGAAGCATTCGAAGCGGCCGTGCTGGCGATCGTAGCCTATCGCTGGGGCAAGAACTTTTTCTTCGATTCGTGGCTAGCAGATCCTCCCCGCGACTTGCTCGATCTGCGATTCTTTGTGCACGCCGCTTTATGGATCACCCTGGCATCCGCGGCGCTCGCCGCGCTGTTCACCTCGCGATTGCGCCGGGGGCTCGACGCTGAATTGGCTCAGTTGGCTGCCTCCTGGGGTCAACCCGCCGTGGCAGCCGAGCTGTTTGCTCCCCTCGAACACCAGGCCCGGTCGGTCGCTCGATTCCACGATGAACTCGAACGACTTTCAAATGCCGTGGCTGCCGCCCAGGCACGAGTCGCCGCGCCCGACCCTCGCTTGGGCCGCCATGTCGAGACCGGCTACCGGGCGAACACCGCGTGACCACAGAAACCGGGTGCGGCTAGCCCACGCTGTCTGGGTTTCCCAATTTCGCGCGGCGTGGCTGCCTGGCCTCACCGGTTCCCAGGCTCCACTGGCCGGATTCAGCGATTCAGCCAAGTTGGTCTGGCGGAGACGTGCGGGGTCGGCATAGGATTCCGCCGCGCCCAGGTTCTCGGCCCGCCGACCGCGGCGCGCCAGCACGCAACGCGGCCCGTGCAGGGTTGGCTCCTGCCTGCGAGTCGTTAGGGAGGACGAACGTGAACTCGATCCGCACCATGATCGTGGTCACCGTATTATCCGCGGTGGGCTATGGTCTGTACGTCTCGCTGAACAAGCCACCCACCCCCGCGACGGAACCGGGCTCCGAGGCCGAAGCTTGGAGTGATGCGCCGATGGTGGAAATGCCGGGCGCCCCGGGCCCGCCCGTCGTCGGCCCCGGCGTGCCAGACGATACGGCTTCCAGCTATGCGCCGCCCGACGTGGCCAGCGCTCCGGTCGATGTACCCGCCGACAGCACATCGCCCCCGTTCAACGAACAAGCTCCGGCCTACGACGAACAACCACCTGCCTACGAGACCCAAGCACCTTACGAGGCTCAAGCTCCTGCCTACGACGCGTCGGCAGCCGTTCCACCGGCGGTGGGCGGCGCGCCGCCCTATGGCGATCCGGCCCAAGTGAACGAGTCGCGCACCGCGATCGATGGCAGTTCTCCGCCGAGCGACGGCGCGCTACCGCCCTTGGGTTCGATCTCGTCAGACAATCCCGTCACCTCCGGCAGCGCTGCGGGGGTCGCTGGCGACCTGCCTGCCGAGCCGGCGGTCGATTTCCTATCGATCATGTCAGGCATCCAGGCCTTGCTGGACCAGAATCGTTTGGCCGATGCGCAATTGGAGTTGTCGCGCTGGTACGACGATCCGCGCTTCAACGCGGCGGAGCAAGCTCAGGTGCTAGCGCTGTTGGATCAACTGACCGGCACCGTGGTCTATTCGAACGAGCACTTGCTCGATGCTCCCTACACCGTGCAGCCGGGCGACACGCTCGAGGCCATTGCCGAGCGCTACCAGGTGCCGTGGCAGGTGCTGGCCAAGATCAATGGCTTAAACGACCCGCGCCAACTGCCGCCTGGGGGTAGTTTGAAGGTCGTGCCGGGCCCCTTCAGCGGCTTTGTCGAGTTGTCGAAGTTTCGCCTGACGCTGTGGCTCAACGGGCGTTACGCAGGCCGGTTCACGATTGGCGTAGGGCCTGACTTGCCGGCCTCCGATGGTGAATTCGTCGTGGTCGGCAAGGTCGAGAATCCGGGCTACCAGGCAGCCGATTTGGTCGTCGATGCCAACGACCCGCGCAATCCGCTGGGAGAATACTGGATCGACTTGGGCCACCGGCTGGGCATCCATGGTACGGCCGACCCTGGCAACATTGGGCGAACCACCGATCGGGGTTCCATCGTGCTCGGCCCGGCCGAGGTCCAGGATGTGTACGACATGCTCATCGCCGGCTCGCGGGTGATGATTCGTCGTTAACCCGCCGGTTGCAGACGTCGGCAGGCGGTAGCACCGCACTGCGGGCTGGCTACGGTGATCCTGGTGGCCGCAGCACCCCCGATTCTGCGCCATGAAGTTCAAGAATCTTCCGGGTGCAACGGGTCCCGCGACGGTAGATTGATCTGCTGCCAGGTGTGCGCCGGTGTGTTGGCACGCAGCACCTGCGCGCCAGAGGATGACCCGCGTTCATGACCGAGCCGACCCGCGATGAACTTGAAGCCTGGGATCGCCAGCATGTCTGGCACGCCTTTACTCAGATGGCCGAATACGAGCCGCTGTTGATCGAGCGTGGTCAAGGTGCCACGCTGTACGACGCCGACGGGCGGGCCTATCTCGATGGCGTCAGCAGTCTGTGGTGCAACGTGCATGGGCATCGCCACCCGCGCTTGGATGCGGCGCTCGTCGAGCAACTGGGGAGAATTGCGCATTGCACGCTACTGGGTTCCTCGAACCCCACGACCATCAAGCTGGCCCGGCGGCTGGTGGAACTGGCCCCGCCGGGCCTGGCGCATGTTTTCTTCTCCGACGACGGCGCCACGGCGGTCGAGGTGGCGCTCAAAATGGCGTTTCAATATTGGCGGCAGCGTGCCGATCCGCGGCCGGAGAAAACCAGCTACCTGGCCCTGACCGAAGGGTATCACGGCGACACGCTAGGCAGTGTCAGCGTGGGAGGCGTGGCACGGTTTCATGAATTGTTCGCGCCGTTGTTGTTCGACACCGTACGCGCGCCGGCACCCGACCTGTATCGCCTGCCGTCGGGAGTTACCGCCGACACGGCCTTGGCCCATTATTTGGGCCGGGTTGAAGAGATCTTGGCACGCGAGCATCACCGCCTGGCGGCGCTGGTGGTTGAACCCTTGGTGCAATGCGCCGCGGGCATGCTGGTGCATCCGCCGGGCTATTTGCGTGGCTTGCGAGAGCTTTGCACGCGCCACGAGGTGCTGCTGGTGGCCGACGAAGTGGCCGTGGGGTTTGGCCGCACCGGGACCCTATTCGCGTGCGAGCAAGAGCAGGTAACGCCCGATTTTCTGTGCCTGGCCAAGGGCCTGACCGGGGGCTATCTGCCCGTCGCGGCCACGCTGACCACCACCGAGGTTTGGCAAGCTTTCCTGGGCACGGCCGCCCAGGGGCGCTCGTTCTTTCACGGGCACACCTACGGCGGCAATCCCTTGGGCTGCGCCGTGGCCCTGGCGTCGCTCGATGTGTTTCGAGACGAACAGGTGCTCGCGTCGCTAGCACCCAAGATGGCGCGATTGGCCGCCCATGCAGACCGCTGGGCCGCACTACCGCATGTGGGCCAGGTTCGGCAGCGTGGACTGTTGGCTGGCATCGAGTTGGTGCGCGATCGGAACACCCGCGCGCCGTACGATTGGTCGGAACAGCGCGGTGCCCGGGCGTGCCTGGCAGCCCGCCAGCGCGGCGTGCTGATCCGACCTTTGGGGTCGGTCGTGGTGTTGATGCCGCCCTTGTGCGTCACGCTCGACGAGCTCGACCAACTGGCCGCGGCAGTCGAATTCGGCATTGTCCAAGCCACGGTCGACTGAACCTCGCCCGGAGAACACGTCTGGCGAGACCAGGCCGGCCGGGTTCGTGGTGTGTTGCCAGGTGACGTTGCGGGCAGCTAGGGCGCGATGCAATACAGGTGTTGCAGACCGCGTAGCAACAGCCGGTTTCCCGCCACGGCGACCGACGACCAGAACATGTCGTCGAGCTTGTTGGTCGCCAGCACTTCCAATTTCGGCCCCG
>CAYSXM010000251.1:0-6447 GCA_964434905.1 uncultured Pirellulales bacterium
GAAGTTTACCACCACCCGCAACGACGCTAAAACTCCAATGCAGGTCTACTTAGTGGTTGTGGGCGGCCTCGGTGCCGTGGGCGCGTTCGCGCAGCCCGTCATCAACAACCCCGACCTGCACGTCGAGTCGTTTGCCACCGGGCTCGATCAGCCCACAGGCGTCCGGTTCTTGAACTCAGGGCTCGACTTCTTCGCCATCGAAAAGGCCACCGGCAAGGTTCAGTTTGGGCATGCCGGGTCGCTGACCTCGGTGCTCGATTTGTCGGTCAACAGCGCTAGCGAGCGCGGCCTATTGGGGTTGGCGCTCGACCCCAACTTCGCACAGAACGGCTACACCTACCTGTACTACAGCCGGAACATGACGAACAGCGATTCGGACCAGTTTGGCGAGTGGTCGGGCAATCGCCTGTCGCGCTTTACCTGGAACGGTTCGAGCCTTGGTAACGAAACCCTGCTTCGGCAGTGGAACAATGTCGCTACCCAAGGCAACGGACCCAACCACGACGGTGGGCCGCTGGTGTTCGGCGCCGACGGCAAACTCTACGGCACCACGGGCGATTTGAATCGAAGCGGCACCGAGCAGAACAATCTGTCGCCGGGCACAGTTTCGGCCAACGCGGGTGGCATCTATCGTCTGAATGCCGACGGTTCGATTCCCGCCGACAATCCCTTCGCCTTCCATTCCGATCCGTTGCTGCGTCCGTGGTACGCCTATGGCGTCCGCAACTCGTTTGGCCTGGCGGTCGATCCGTTCACCAGCACATTGTGGGATACCGAGAATGGCCCGGATAGCTACGACGAAATCAACGTCGTCGGCCAAGGGTTCAATAGCGGTTGGTCTCAGATCATGGGGCCTGACAGCCGTGATCCCCAGAGCGTGGCCAACCTGGTGCAACTGCCAGGGTCTGCCTATAGCGACCCGGAGTTCTCCTTCCGCGAAACCGTGGGCATCACTTCCATCGAGTTCCTGGCCGACTCGAACCTGGCCTACTTCGGCAGCGGCTACGGCGACGCGGCACTGGTGGGTGACAACAACACCGGGCAGCTCTACCTGTTCCGGTTGGCTGCCAATCGCCAATCATTCACGCTGGCTGGCAACCTGGCCGATCGCGTGGCCGATTCCGGCGAAATCGATCAATTGGTGTTCGGAACCGGCTTTGGCGTGACCACCGACATACAGGTTGGCCCCGATGGCAACCTGTATGTCGCATCGCTGTTCGACGGCACAATCTACCGCATCGCCGGAAATGCCCCGCATCTGGTGGGCGATGCCAACGGCGATTGCCTGGTGGGCGCCGCCGACTATGCGGTCTGGGCAGCGCAATTCGGCACTCGAGCGATCGGCCAGTCGGCCGATTTCGATCGCAATTTCACCATCGGCGCCGCTGACTATGCGTTGTGGGCTGCCAATTTCGGTAACCAGTGTGGTACCGCTGCGGTGCCCGAGCCCGCCGGTGGTGTTTTGGCGCTATTAGCTGGCCTGTTTTTAGCGGGCCGAGCCACCCGGCGTGTTTGCGCCAGTGGTACCATGCGACGTTAATTTAGAAATTCCACGTGGCCCTGGCCTAGCGATTGCTTGCGGTAACCGCCAGGTGCGATCATCATTCAGTTAGTGCATCCGCGCCGCGATCTGTCTGGCTTGCACATTTCCTAGGAGCCGCCATGCTACCCGGCACTGTCGCATCACCTAGTTCGCCTCGGCACGAAGAGTGGTGGAACACCCTGACACACGGCGTGGGGTTGTTGTTGAGCCTGGCAGGCCTGGTGTTTCTGCTGGCGGTGACGGTTTCGCAAGGTGACTCCTATCGCGTGGCGGGCTGCGCCATCTATGGCACCTGTCTGGTCGCATTGTATGCCGGCTCCACGATCTATCACGCGGTGCATCACGACCACTGGAAACGCCGGCTGCAAGTGGTCGACCACGTTTGCATCTACCTGCTCATTGCCGGTACCTATACACCGTTTCTGCTAACGCTGATGCGGGGGCCCTGGGGTTGGTCCCTGCTGGCCTTGGTCTGGGGGCTCGCTGCCATCGGCATTGCAGCCAAGGTGGGCTTGGGTTGCCAGTGGGAGTTTCTGTCGACTTTCGGTTACGTGGCGTTGGGCTGGATTGCCCTCGTGGCCGTCAAGCCGATCTTGGCCACGGTGCCCGTGGGGGGCATGGTGCTGCTGGCTGCCGGTGGAATTACCTATACGGTGGGGGTGATTTTCTACGTCTACGACTCCACCCCGTTTTTTCATGCGGTGTGGCACCTGTTCGTAATGGCCGGCAGCGTCTGCCATTTCGTCGCTGTGGTGCTGTATGTAGCGACCATGGCCGCGTAGCAACTCGTTGAAGAATTCGACGCGCCTGCTAGACACCCTTGTTCATCCCCTGAGTCACTGCTCGCGACGAATCAACACTGTTTCGCAAAGCGATTGGATAGCGCCATTTACCTTTGGCGCGCGTTGGGTCACGGGCGAGCTTCCTAGCGAACAATTTCCAGCACGCAATCGGTCGCGGCGCGTGCTTGGTTCGCTCCGGCCCCCTTTTTTCTTGCCGGCCTCTGGCGACCCATCTACGATGGCCCACAGAGGGTTCATCCCCCATTTTTCGCCGAAATACGCGCCCGCGGTCGGAACAACGCGGACCGGTCGGATCTGTCGGTGCCGGTCGCTGGGTCGGCGTCGTGGGCTCTCCGTTTCGCCAGTTCCGCGCGCTGGCTCGTTGGTTCTCGAGCCCCAGAGTTGGAACTATGAAGTGGCCCCGCTGGCTGCGCACTGTTTCTCGCCCGGTTGCCGCGCCCGCCCGACGTCGGCTGGGCACACGCCGTTTGTCGGCTCACATCGAACCGCTCGAAGCTCGCGAGTTGTTGACGATTACGGTCAACTTCGACACGACGCTAGGCCAGTTCCAAGTCGACCTGCGCGATGACGTAGCGCCTGGCACGGTCGAAAACTTTCTGACCTACGTCAATTCCAATCGATACGACGGCATCCTATTCCACCGCCTGGTGTCGGGGTTTGTGCTGCAGTCGGGCGGCTTCAACCTGGGCAACGACAATCTGCCCCACGGCATCACGCTCGATCCGCAGATTCCCAACGAGTTCAGCCTCTCGAACTTGCGCGGCACCATTGCCATGGCCAAGCAGCCTGGCAACCCCAACAGCGCTACCAGCCAGTTTTTCTTTAACCTGGCCAACAATAGCGGCCAGCTCGACGGTCAGAACGGTGGTTTTACCGTCTTTGGCCAGGTAACCGGAACCGGCATGACCGTGGTCGACCAAATGGCGACCACTTCAATTTTTAACCGCGCGACGCAACTGCAAAACTCTTCGTTCAACGAAGTACCGCTGCGCAACTACACAACCGGCACGATTCTTCCCGAAAATTTCCTGCGCATCAACGACATTACGCTCGTCGGCAACGCCAAGCCGATCATTCTACCGATCAACGACCTGAGCGTGACCGACGTGACCTTGCTCGAGGGCACCATCGCCGCCAGCGATTTCAATTCTGGAAACCAGACGCTCACCTTCAGCCTGGCCGATGGCGCGCCGGCGGGAGCGACGATTACGCCGGCCGGGGTGTTTTCCTGGCAATTGTCCAGCGCCGAGCGTGGCCAGTCGTTCACCATCACACTACGCGTGCAAAACGCCTTGGGCCTGATCGACGAGGAAACGTTTCAAGTGATGGTCAGTGCCGCCCCCACCACGGCCACGCCTGGTGTGCCCGACCTGTTAGCGGCCAGCGATTCGGGGCTCTTGGACAGCGACAACCTGACCAATCTCGACAACAGCCTCGCCGATCGGAAGCTGTCCTTCACCGTGCCGAACACCGTGGCCGGGGCCAACGTGACCATCTTGGCCGACGGTACGCCGATCGGCAGCGCGGCCGCGACCGGCACCACCACGGTAGTCGTCACCAATGGCACCGTCGACCTGGCAGACGGCAGTCACCAGATCACCGCTCAACAGATCAAGGTTGGCGAGAACCCCTCGCTGCAATCGGCCCCCTTGACCGTCGTGGTCGACACGCAACCCGTGGCCGTCCCCGGCGACCTGGACCTGAGCTTTGGCACCGGCGGGAGAATCATCACCGGCATTGCCAATGCCGACCGCGCCCTGGCGGTCGCACAGCAGGGCGACGGCAAACTGGTGGTGGTCGGTTCGCACAGCGTCGGTGCCCAGCGCGACGCCTTGTTGGTGCGCTATCGAACCGACGGCACGATCGACAGCACCTTTGGCGGCGGCAACCCGGTTTTGCTGGGTATCGGTAGCGACGACGACGAAGCGTCGGCGGTCTTCGTGCAAAACGATGGCAAAATCGTGCTCGCCGGGTCGACCGGTGCCACGGTCGACGGCAATCGGAACCTGTTCTTGCAACGCCTCAATGCCGACGGCACCACCGACGCCACCTTTGCCGGCGGCCAGGTGGTCATCATTCCCATCGGCGCCAAGAACTCTGCAGTGGGCGTGCAAACGCTAGCAGATGGCACGTTTCTGGTAGCCGGCACCGCCGACGGCAACTTCGCCTTGGCCAAGATCCTGGTCAATGGCAATCTCGATACCACGTTCGACGGCGACGGAATTGTCACGACCGATTTCGGAGGAGACGACCGTGCCCAGAAACTGTTGGCCTTTCCCGACGGTCGCCTGATGGTGCTAGGTACCAGCGGCGGGCAAATGGCGTTCGCCCAGTATCTGGCCAACGGCCAACTCGACACCACGCTCGATGCCGACGGTCGCCTGCTGCTCGATGCTGGCGGGGCGGCCACTGCGGCCGATGTGCGCCGGCTCGGCGATGGGCGACTGGTGGTGCTTTCTAGTTTGGCAGCCGGCTTCGGCCTGGCACAACTGACCCCAGGCGGCGCTCTCGATCCAGGTTTCGGAACCGGTGGCCGTACCACCCTGGTCTTTCCCGGTGCGACGACCGGCGCCGCTGCCGGGCTGGCAATTCAGAACGACGGGCGACTGTTGGTCACCGGTACGGTTTCGACGGCCGGGGGAAGCGATTTCGCGATCGCACGATTGTTGCCCGAGGGCACCGTCGATACCGCCTTTGGCAATGTCGGACGCGTGCTGGTCGACTTGTCGACGTCCGCCACCGATGCCGACACCGCTACCACCAGCCTGTTGCAGTCCGATGGCGCGTTGGTAGTCGCCGGTTTCTCCAACGGTGCCACCGGCGAGGACTTCTCGCTCACCCGAATTCTGGCCGGCGCCACACCCACCCTGGCGCTCGATGCTGCCAGCGACAGCGGCGTTTCCTCGACCGATCGCCTTACCAACGACGCCACCCCCACACTCCATGTCGGTCGACAGGGCCAGCTTTACCGTGTTTTCCGGGGCGATACGGCGGTCGGCCCTCTGTTCGCCGACACCGCTACTGTCGAGCTTCCCGCGCAGCCCGAGGGGGCGCAAAGCTACGCAGTGCGCCTGGTCGATGCGGCCGGCAACCTCACGGCCGCGTTTTCCACCTTGGCAATCACCTTCGATTTCACCGCCCCGCGAGCCGGCAATGTGCAGGCCATTCCCACCACGAACCTGCCGGCGGGTGTGCAGATTCCCGTGGGAAGTGGCGAGCAACTGCGCACCATTGCCGTCGGAGGTGTGGATTGCGTGCGTGTGCAGTTCGACGAGCCCGTCGTCGTAGATCAGAACGACTTCACGCTGTCGGGCGTGCGGCAGGCCAACTATCCGACCAGCATGCTGGTCCAAGCGCCAGTGACCGGCGGCAGCGGCCCGTTTGTCGCGGCCTATCAGGCCGATTGGATTTTTTCCGCGGTTCTGGGCGCCGACCAGTTGACGCTGCGGGTCAACGCCGACGGCGCCAGCCCCGTGACCGACTTGGCGGGCAATTCGCTCGACGGCGAGTGGCAGAATCCGCTCGGCCCCAGCACCCTCGCCAGCGACACCTATCCCACCGGCAACGGCCAACCTGGCGGCGATTTCGTGTTTCGGTTCACGTCGTTGCCTGGCGATGCCAACCGCAACCAGAAAATCGACGCGCAGGATCAGGCACTGTGGGAAGTGAACCAGGGTGTTGCCAACCCGAACTTTGTGATCGGCGACTTCAATGCCGATGGCCAGGTCAATCTGGCCGACGACACCATCCGCGCGGCCAATGTCGGCATCGACTTTTCGACCGAGCCACCGGCCAAAATCCAAGGCGTGGTCTGGCAAGATTTCGATTCCGACGGCGTGCGCGATCCGGAAGATACCGGCCTGGAAAACATGACCGTCTTTGCCGATGCCGACGGCAACGGCACCCTCGACCCTACGGAAGTCTCGAGCCAAACCAATACCCAGGGCGACTACCTGCTGGCCAACTTGCAGCCGGGGTCGTACACCGTTCGGTTCACGTTGCCGGTCGGACGCGTGGCGACGATCGGTTTTAACGCCAGCGTGCCAGTTGCCCTGGTGGCTGACGAAACGAAAATCGTCGATTTGGGCACCCGCAATCCAT
>CAYSXM010000252.1:0-6440 GCA_964434905.1 uncultured Pirellulales bacterium
GCGGTGATCGGGACGATGCCAGCGGTCATCGGATCGAGAAAATCTGGCCCACCTATTTTTCCGGAGGGATGCTCGAATTCATTCTGGAAGACCTGCTCGACACCGAATGCTTTCGCACGCCGGAACGTGAAAAACTGTGGGACTATCTGTGGTACGCGCGGCGCTTCATGGAAGAACAACTGCCATTCTGGGAAATGGACCCCTCCGATGAACTGTCGCACGACGGCACCCCGCTGGCGATCCGCGCGGGCCACGCAGGCCAAATACCGCTCGGTCCGCAAGTGCTGGCTAAGCCAGGTGCCGTGTACGCGGTCTTCGCGCCGATCGGATCGGGTGCGGGCAACCTCGATCTCTCCGATCTGCGCGGACCGGCACAATTGCGATGGTTCAACCCGCGCACCGGTGAGTTTGTTGGTACCGCGCGCGAAGTCTCCGCCGGCGCTCGCGTTCCCTTAGGGCTCCCCCCGGAGGAACCGACTGCCGATTGGGTCGTGCTGATTCGCGCCGACGATGCCGAACGCTGGCAGGCGATCGACACAGCCGGCTTTCGCGACGGCGCGCACCACTGGCGCCGCATTTACGACGACCGCCACGTCATCCAACCGCTGGCAGATCAGGCCGCCTACGAGCCGTCGGAAGTCGAGGAAATCGTCGGCAACATCCTCCTGTTTCAACGCGCCAACGGTGGCTGGCCCAAGGACTACGACTTGTTGGCCGTGCTGACCCCCGATCAGCGAGAGGCGATCCGCGCCACGCACCATGCCAGCGACACCTCGTTCGACAACCACAACACCCATTCTCAAGTCGACTACCTGGCACGCGCGGTTGCACAAGGGGGACC
This sequence comes from uncultured Pirellulales bacterium, assembly GCA_964434905.1. Lineage (GTDB taxonomy): Bacteria > Planctomycetota > Planctomycetia > Pirellulales > CAYNRE01 > CAYSXM01. The sequence goes on from CAYSXM010000252.1 coordinate 842, forward strand.
CGCCGCATGGCGCGACGCCTGCCTGCGCGGGTTCGATTTTCTACTCGCCGCTCAATTGCCCTGTGGCGGCTGGCCCCAAAGCTATCCGCAACCATCCGGCTATTCGGCACACATCACCTTCAACGACGGGGTGATGCTGGGCATTCTGCGCGTGCTCGATGCCGCCACGCGCGGGCAACCCCAATGGAATTGGCTAGACCAACCGCGCCGCGACCGGGCCCGCCAGGCCGTCGAGCGCGGTTTGGGTTGCATTCTGCGGTGCCAGATTCGCGACCACGGTACGCCGTCTGGTTGGTGCCAACAGCACGACCCGGAATCCTACGCGGCGGCCAGCGCCCGAACCTTTGAACTGGCGTCGATTTGCCCACAGGAAACCGTGGAGATTGCGCGGTTCCTCATGGAGCGCGATGCGCCTGACGAAGCCACAATTGCCGCCATCGAAGCCGCAATCGGCTGGCTGGAAAAAGTTCGGCTTGCAGGCACTCGCGTGACCAAAGTGCCCGCCCCGGTCGAGCAGTTTCCACGCTTCCGCTCCGAGTTCGACGTGGTGGTCGTAACCGATCCCGCAGCCTCTCCGCTCTGGGCACGCCACTACGAGATCGGCACCAACCGGCCGGTTTTTGCCGGACGCGACGCCGTCAAGCGTTACGCGCTTGCTGAAATCGAGCGCGAACGACGGACCGGAACCCCCTGGTACGGCAACTGGCCACAGAAACTTCTCGAACTCGAAGTGCCCGCCTGGCGCCAGCAGCACGCCCCCATGAAACCCCACCAGGCACCGGGCCGCTGACGGCCCCGCTCGCGGCCTGTCTGGCGAAGCGGCATCACGCAGCCTAGAATTCTTCGCGAATCGTGGGCGGCTCGCGCGAGGGGTGTGGAACACGGTGCGACCACCTTCGCCAGTATCACTTTGAAACTCCGGACAGTCTTTCAAATCAAGGATCTCTTGCCATGACCCGAGGAATCGCTTGCTCGGTCGCTTTGGCGGCGTTGTGCCTGGCGTGTAGCGCGCCCCCTCGGGCAAACGCAGCCGATCCGCTGCTGCTATCGCTCGGCAAACTGGCGCTCCGCGCCCCGGTCGACTGGGTCTCCAAGCCGCCGAGAAGCCAATTGATTAGCTACGAGCTGGCTGCACCAGCCGCGAAGGGTGATGCCGAAGGGGGACGACTCACCGTCATGGCCGCCGGCGGAGGCGTCGAGGCCAACGTCGCACGTTGGTGTGGACAGTTCACACAACCCGACGGTGGCGACACACGCCAACGAGCCAAAGTCGAGAAACTGTCGATCGCCAACCAGGAAGTGCATCTGGTCGACATCGCCGGCACCTACGACGACAAGCCCGCGGCGTTTTCACCCGGGGTGAAGAAAGAAAAATTCCGGATGCTGGCCGCCATCATCGTAACCAAGGAAGCCAGTTTCTTCCTGAAGTTTTCTGGGCCTCAAGCCACGATCGAAGCCCAGGCCCAGGCATTTCGCGACATGATCGATAGTTTGCATGCCCCCTGAGCAGCCTGTTGATTCGCAGTTTTCGTCGTGCCAGCGGGTGGATGTCTCAATCGGGCTGAGGTCTGGGGGTTCGCCGCACCATGCGCATCCAGCAGTTCTTAGACCACCATGGCGTGGCTTCCAACCCATTTGCCGAGGAAGACGCCCAGACCGATCCGGTGTTCAAACGGCATTGCATCGCCCGCACCTATCACCCTAGCTGGGCAAAAATCTTCGGCGACCCGGCCGAACCGGCCACATCGATCGTGTTCGGTGAAAAAGGGTCCGGAAAGACCGCGCTACGGCTACAGATTGCGCGGCACTTGGAGCAGTACAACGCCGCGCAGCCCGAGGCCGGCGTGTTCGTAGTGGAATACGACGACTTCAACCCATTTCTCGACCGGTTTCGCGCGGCCCTGGGCGCCCGCCGTCGCAAGGCAGAACGCACGCTAGCCGAATGGCGTTTGTGGGATCACATCGACGCCATGCTGGCCTTGGCCGTTACCCAATTGGTCGACCGCGTGCTGCGTGTGCCCGGCGCGCCGGCCGGTCCCGACGCTAAACGCCTGGCCGCGCTCGACCGGTTGCAGGTGCGCGATCTGCTGTTATTGGCCGCTTGCTACGACCAATCGCCGCGCGAGGCGTTCCGTGCGCGCTGGAATCGGCTGCGGCGGCGGTTGCGCTATCGCCCCTGGCGCGCCTGGTTGTCCACACTGCTTGGCTGCGCCATTTCGCTGGGTATTGCCGGCCTGATCGGCTGGCAGCGCCAGTTCGATTGGCTGGCCAGCCCTTGGCCTTATGTTTTTGCCATCGCGGGGTGGATGCCGTGGGCCTGGCAATCGCTGCGCTGGGGCTGGCGCGCGCGCCAGATACAGCGCGGTCAACGTGCACTCCACCACGAAATCAATCCCTTGCGCCAGGTGCTCACAGCGCTGGGAACCACCCACCTCGCCAATCAACCGTTGCCAGTGGCCGAACGCACCGACGATCGCTACGAATTGCTGGTCAAACTGCAACAGGTGCTGGCCAGCTTGGGGTTTTCAGGCATGGTGGTGTTGGTCGACCGAGTGGACGAGCCGCACTTGATCAACGGTTCCGCCGACCTGATGCGCGCTTTTGTGTGGCCGCTGCTAGACAACAAATTCCTGAAGCACCCCGGCCTGGGGTTGAAATTGCTGCTACCCCGGGAGCTGTCGCAGTTCATCGAACGCGAGGATCGAGACTTCTACCAGCGTGCTCGGCTCGATAAGCAAAACATGATTCCATCGTTGGCCTGGTCGGGCGAGGCATTGTTCGACGTGGCGAACGACCGGCTGCTAGCCTGCGCAGCCGACGGACAACATCCCAACCTGCGAAATTGGTTCGATAGCTCAATCGGCGAAGTACGGCTGTTCGAGGCCCTGCGATCGCTGCGGGCGCCACGGCATCTGTTCAAGTTCATGTATCGAGTGCTGTCGGATCACTCCAGCGCACATACCGACGAACACCCAATTTGGCAAATTGGCTCGGGCGTGTTCGAGCGCACCTTGGCCCTGTATCTACGCGACCAAGACGCCTTCGATCGGGGCGTAGGCGCAGGCTAGTCAACGCCCGGCATGGGCGATGTAACCCATTGCTGTATATTCGGTTACACCCGTGTACCTGACCCTGCCGTCGATCTTACAGCAGGCCCATCCACCCGATTGCCTCGGGCCCAGCATATGGGCTAGAATGCGGGCTTCGATTTTAGAGCGTGGGGGTCGCCGTAGGCCCCGACGTGGCAAGGTGTTGCGCGCCGTCGGGGGGCCAGAAGGTCCTGCCGACCGTGGCGCCCCAAAGGCTTGGTCTCGATGTTCGACTCGTTACGCGACAGTCTGGGCAACGCGCTGCGAACCATGTCGGGTCGCGGTGCGCTTACTGAATCGAACATGCGAGATGGTTTGCAATTGGTCGAGCGCGCCCTGCTCGAAGCCGACGTCAGCTTTCCTGTGGTCAAGGACTTTGTCGCCCGGGTCAGCGTCGAGGCGCTGGGCGAGCAGGTGCTCAAGTCGCTCAACCCAAGCCAGCAGGTTGTCGGAATAGTACACCGCGAGTTGACCCAATTGATGGGTCCAGTTGACCATTCGCTGCATCTGCTGGGCACCACTCCGGTGCTGATGCTGTGCGGGTTGCAAGGCTCGGGCAAGACCACCACCTGTGGCAAACTGGCCAGGCTGCTGGTCAGCCGTGGCAAACGGCCGCTGATGGTAGCCGCCGACTTGCAGCGCCCCGCCGCCATCGACCAGTTGCACGTACTGGGCGAGCAGTTGGGTGTGGACGTTTTTTCCGAGCGCGGATCGAAAGACCCGGTTGCGGTTTGCCAAAACGGGGTGCGACGCGCGGCGGAATTGGGGGCCGATGTCGTCATTCTCGACACGGCCGGCCGCTTGCATGTCGACGATGAATTGATGCGCGAGCTGGCACAAATCGACCGTCGCTTGTCCCCCCAGCAAGTGTATCTGGTGGTCGACGGAATGACCGGTCAAGACGCCGTGAATAGCGCCCAGGCTTTCAACCACGCCTTGGAACTCGACGGCGTGATCATGACCAAGCTCGACGGCGACGCGCGGGGTGGTGCCGCGCTGTCGGTCAAGGCCGTGACGGGCGTGCCCATCAAGTTCATTGGCGTCGGCGAACATCTCGACGCCATCGAAGAATTCCACCCCGACCGTATGGCCGGCCGCATCTTGGGCATGGGCGACGTTGTCACCCTGGTGGAACAGGCGCAACAGAAGTTCGACCAAGACGAAATGGCCCGCCAGGAAGAACGCCTGCGCCAGGGCAACTTCACCCTCGACGACTTCCGCAAGCTGTTGAGCCAAATGCGCCGCCTGGGCCCCCTGCAAAAAGTGCTGGGGATGCTGCCAGGAATGGGCGACATTTCCAAACTGATGGGTGATAACGACGCCGAGGAAGACTTGCGGCGCCTGTTTGGTGTGATCGATTCGATGACGGGCGACGAACGCCGCAATCCCAGCCGCGTGATCGACGCCAGCCGCCGCCGACGCATCGCGCAGGGCGCCGGCGTTGAACCGCACGAAGTCACCGACCTCGTGCGATCGTTCGACTTCATCGCCGACCAAATGAAACAAATGTCTGGCCTCGGCATGCGCGACCGCATGCGACGAATGCAAGAATTGCAACGCGGAGGCATGTTGAACCCCGGCGCGAAAATGATGAAAGACAAGGTCGGTACCGGCAAGCGGCTCACCGCCGAGGAACGCCGCCGACAGAAGAAACAGCGCGAAAAAGACTCGCGCAAGCGAAAACGCGGAGAACGACACGCCGGTTCCTAGGAAATCGCTTTCCCCGGTGGGTGGCCGTTGGCAGCCGCGCGCAGGATTACAGATTTTACCCGTTTGCTCTTGGCACGAGGAGAAATGCGTTGGCAGTCAGGATTCGAATGAAGCGGCTGGGCCGCAAGAACCGCCCGTTCTACCGCATCTGCGCGATGGACGTGCGAGAGCCACGTAATGGCAATGTCATTGAAGAACTCGGCACATACGACCCACTGGTGCTCGATGTCGACGCACGCTGCGTGCTCAACGGCACCCGAGTGCAGTACTGGCTCGGCGTCGGGGCACTGCCCAGCGACAAGGTCGGCGTGTTGATCAAGAAATATGGTATCGGCGGCACCCATGCGGCCGCCATGGAAGCCGCCCGGGCACGCTTGGCAAGCCCGCGCGTCGTTCCCCCGGCTCCGGAACCGGTTTTCGTCTTCGGTCGCAAGACCGAGGCCGAGGCACCGGACACCGCAGCCAATGCAACAGAAGCACCCGCGGAAGCAACTGCCGAATAGTCCTGCCATGCGGTTCGACATACTGACCCTGTTTCCCGAAATGTTTCCGGGCTACCTGGGGCAGAGCCTGTTGAAATTGGCCCTGGCGCGCGGTCTGGTCGAAGTTCACTTGCACAACCTGCGCGATTGGGCCCAGGGGCCCCATCGCACGGTGGACGATCGGCCATTTGGCGGCGGCCCGGGCATGGTGTTGAAGGTCGAGCCCGTCGTGGCCTGCGTCGAGACGGTGCAGACCCTGGGGACCGACCCAGGGCACCTGGTCATGTTGTCGCCTCAGGGGCGGCGACTGACCCAGGC
>CAYSXM010000253.1:0-6431 GCA_964434905.1 uncultured Pirellulales bacterium
CGCGAAAATGATGGGCTTGCGCGCAAATGATGGGCTTGCGCGAAAATGATGGGCTTGCGCGAAAATGATGGGCCAGAAGCTCCGACATCACGAAAACCGGACGGTTATTCAATACCTGGGCGTGCAGGACGGTGTAAGGAAGTCAACGCAACGCCGCAAAGGCGCAAGGGCGCAATGCAGCGGGGCGGAAGCGGAACCGGAGTTCCTTGCGCGGTGGCGCGGTGGTGTCTTGGCGTTGTATTTTTCAACGGGCTGCTAGCCGGTGGCCAGCGGCAGGAAGCGGCGGAGGACCAGTTCGCGCACGGCGGCGCCGGTCGAGGCGGCCAACAGTTCGGGGGTCAGCTCGAGGACCTGGTCCAGAGGCAAGCGGCGTACGGCTTCAACCACGGGACGATAGCTGAATCGCGACACGCTCAGCCGTCGCACGCCCAGCGCCAATAGCAGCCCGGTCAGGGCGGGGTCGCCCGCCAATTCGCCACACACGGTGGCGGGTCGACCGGCCTTATCGGCGGCTTCGACCACGCGTTTCAAGAGCCGCAAGATGGCGGGCTGCATGGCATCGTGATAGGCCTCGACCAATTCGTCGTCGCGATCGGCGGCCAGCATGTATTGGGTCAGGTCGTTCAAACCGATGGCGACCGAATCGACGCGTGGGAGGATTTCCTCGATCATCAGCGCGGCAGAGGGCAATTCGACCATGGCGCCAATGCGAAATGGCAGCGCGGCCCCTTCGTTCAGATTGAGCAGTTCGCGCAGTTGCGCCAAGATGCGCTCGAGGGTGTCGAGAGTGTCGAGCATTGGTAACAAGAGCGTGACGGGTCGGCGGGCCGATAGCCGGGCGACGGCGCTGACCTGGGGTTTAAGGATATCGGGTCGCTGCAGCAACAGCCGCACGCCGCGCAGCCCGAGGCTGGGGTTGCGATTGAGCGGAATATCGGCGTATTGGGGGCATTTTTCGGCGCCGAAGTCGGCCAGTCGCAAGTTCAGTTCACCGGTGCCCATGGCCTCGGCGACGGCCTGGTAGTCGTTGAAGCATTCTTGTTCGGCGGGCCACCAAGCGCGGTCCATGTAGAGAAACTCGGTGCGAAACAACCCCACCCCGGCCGCGCCGAGTTGGCGGACGGCCCCGGCCTCGGTCCAATCGCTGATGTTCAGCAGCAAGGTTACCGGTTGGCCATCGCGAGTGATCGCGGCGGGTGGCGCCACCCAGCGCTGCTGTGGGGCACCGGGAAGCAGCGCGGCGATGCGCGCCACCTGGGGTTGCTCTTCCTCGGTGGGGGCGACGAATACTTGTCCGGATTCGGCGTCGAGAAACACTTCGGCGTGTTCGGGAATGGTTTCGGCCGCGGCCGCCACGCCGGTAATCAAGGGTAGCCCCAGCCCCCGTGCCAAGATCGCGGTGTGCGATCGCTGCCCGCACGATTCGGTGACGATGCCGGCGGCACCTTGGTGTGCGAAGCGGACGAGTTCCGAAGGGGTGAGCGAGGCAGCCACGATGACGGCGCCGCGCCGCGCTGGTTCGTCGCCGCGGGCCCCGGCCGAAAGGCATTCCAACAACCGGCGGCCAATATCCAGCAGGTCGGCGGCTTTGTCGCGCACCAGGGGCAAGCGGCTGCTGGTGAACGTGGCATAGGCCTGGTTGACGACTTGGGCCACGGCGGCCTCGGCCGACAGCCCTTGGTGCAACACGGCTTGCTGTAGCTGTTCGACGAATTTTGCGTCGCGGAGAATTCCCGCGTGCGAATCGAAGATTGCCGAGTCGCTGCGGGCCACGCGGCCATCGAGCTGGCGTTTGACACGGTCGAGTTGCACGCAGGCGCGGCCAATGGCGGCCAGCAATCGCTCGAGTTCGCCGGCCGATGGGCCACGCGGCGGCGTCGCCAGCGCCGAGGTGAGCATGACCCGGGCGTCGACCACCTGGGCCGGCCCGTGTGCGGCGCCGGGGCTGATCGGGCGGCCTGTCAGCAGCATGGTGGTTCCGGGGGGTTCTAGACCGAGAATAGCTGGTTGTGGGCCAGACAGTCGGCCAAGGTGGCGTAGACCTCGCGCAACGTTTCCGATCGCGGGTGGGGGCCGACCGCCGCCACGATGCGCTGGGCCAGGCAACCTTGCCGCAAGATAGTTTCGACCGGCGGTTGCCACCAGCGGTGTGCGGGATCTCCGGAGGCGACTTGTTCCACGAGAGCTGTCCAGACTTCGGCCAGGCTCAGGGACCCTTGTCCGGCGCAGCCCCAGTGTGCCAGCAGTTGCTGATCGCGGACCACGGCGCGCTGTCCATCGCGCGCGGCCGCCCACAGCAAGTCTGCCAGGGTGGCGACGGGCCAGGCCTGCTGCGCTACGGTGCTGGCGAAACGCTCTTCGACCAGGGCCTGTACCACGGCGGTGGTGGCGGCCAGGATGGCCAGATCGGCCTGGGGGCATTCCTGCACGTCGAGCAAGCGGATTTCGATGGTGCCGCGGCTGAAGCGCGCGATGGCACCGCGAGCGTTGAGCCACTCGGCCTCGAACAGGCTTTGCGGATCGTGGGGCGCGACCTCGGCCAAGAGCGGGCTGAAAACTTCACGGTGGTAGTCCGCTTCGGTAAACACTTGCTCGGGCACCACGCTGCCGGCGACCCGGGGCAGCCTGCGCGCGTTGTGGCGATAGGCATCTAGCCGGGTGTCGAGCCAGCCAGAGTAGCGGCCTTCGCACAAGGGCGAGCTGGCGGCCAGGGCGGGTAACAGTGGCAACACCAAGCGCACGGCGGCGTGCAGCCGTCCGAACTCATCGTCGCCTGCAAAGGGGAGGTTCAAGTGGGCGCTTTGCAAATTGGCCCAGCCATGCCCTCGGCAATCGAATAGCGTGTCGAACAGTTCGTAGATTTCGTGCGAATCGTGGGGCCAGAGTCGCGTTTCGCGTTGGGGTTGCATCCAAGGGTGCATGGCGGTGGGCAGTAGCCGCGCCCCCCACGTGGCGAGGCGCGCGTTGACGGCGCGCACCTGTTCGGCAAAAACCTCGGCCTGGCCAGCCAAGTCGGGGACCGGTTGGGCGACTTTGAGTTCGAGCACATGGGCCACAAGTTCGTTGGACCAGGCCACGGGGCCGGGCGCGTACTCGCCTTCGTTCGACCCGGTCACGGCGTGGAACAAGCGATCGGCCTGGGGCCAGACGTCGAGCGTGGCCTGGTCGACGAGCATGTATTCCAGCTCGACGCCGTGGCGTTGGAACAGGTGCGTGGCCAGGGTGGTGTTCATCCGGCAACCCGGCCCGACTTGCGTGCTTCCAGGCGTTCCAAGAACACGGCGATCAGGCGTTCGTACAATTGCTGTTTGAGCAGATGATCCTCGACGCCGGCATCGAGGTTGGGGTTGTCATTCACCTCGATGACCCAGCAGTCGCGGCCCTTTTGTTTGACGTCGACGCCGTACAGTCCTCGACCAATCAGGTTGGCGGCGCGTAGCGCGGCGCGGACCACGTGGCGTGGGGCCAGCTCGACGGGCAAGGTTTCGGTGCGGCCATAGCGGCGGCGGGCGCCGCCGTCCTCGGCCTTGGTAATTTGCCAATGTTTAGGCACCATGTGGTATTTGCAGGCAAACAACGGGCGCTGATCGAGCACACCGATGCGCCAGTCGAATTCGGTGGGAATGAATTCCTGGGCCACGAGCAGGTCGGAGCGGTCGAGAAAGCCGGCCGCGGTGCGTTCCAATCCGGCCTGATCGTCGACCTTGACTACTCCGCGCGAGAACGAGGCGTCGGGCTCTTTGAGCACCAGCGGGAAGCCGAGTTCGCGGCCCACGCGGTCTAGGTTGTCGCGATGCACCAGGAAGGTCCGCGGGATGGGTACCTTGTGGCGTGCCAGCAACTGGGCCAGGTAAACCTTGTTGGAGCACTTGACGATCGACTCGGGGTCGTCGATGACCACGAGCCCTTCCATTTCCGCGCGGCGCGCGAAGCGGTAGGTGTGGTGATTGACCTGCGTTGTTTCGCGAATGAACAGGGCGTCGAACTCGGCCAGCCGTGCGTAGTCGTCGCGGCCCAGGAACTCGACGCTGCAGCCGGCTGCCTCGGCGGCGCGTTCGAACCGTGCCAGGGCCTTGGCATCTGACGGTGGGCATTCCTCGGTGGGATTGGTGAGAATGGCCAGATCGTACTTGGCCGGCGCGCGGCGGCGTGGCCCCTGCCGGCGACCAGAGAAATACTCCTGGGCCACTTCGATCACAAACGGGCGATGCTGCTCGGGGATTTCACCGACCGGAATGGGCCCGATCGAGCGGAGGTGCCATTTGTGGTTTTTGGAAAACTGGGCGCGCAGCAGCGGGGCCTGGAACAGATTGAAGAGCCGCAGCGCCAGGGGGTTGTAGCGTTTGGCCAGGTTGCGGCCGAAATAATTGCTCAGGGTGAATTCCTCGGAATGAATCGGTGCCAGGCTGGTTTGAATCAGCTCTTCGATATCATCCGAAACAAATCGCACGGCCGATTGCGACTTCATGTCTTGGATGGTGGTGATGCTCGGCAACGGCTTGTGCCCGCGCGCCGTGGCTAGCAAGGTGACATAGTAGCCCGTGCTCTGATAGCGATAAGAGCGGCACAGATTGAACACCTTTGCGCCGCGCAGTTCGCCATGGGTGGGCAGTGTCAGGTAGCTGCGGGCGTCGACCACTTCCACGTCGGGAATATGGAGCGGCCACTCTTTGACATTATTCACGACGATCAGAATCGGCATGATCGAGCCTGTGGTTTTGGCGGGGGGTAATCACCAGGAGATTGGCGTCGTAGGTCACGATGCCCAACAAAATGGCGCACAACAACCGGTCGATGTGTACCAGGTAGCGCAGACCCTCGGCCAGCGGGTTGGGCTGCATGGGGTCGGCCAGTAATACGCGGCGCTGGTCTTTGTCGTAGCCGCAGAGCACGACAAAGTGGCCCTGCGGTTCGCCGCGCAGATCGTCGGCGTCGAGCTGGGAACCAAATTCGCGCGCTGTGCGATACAGATAGGTCGCGCTCAAACCGGTCAGCAACGGCTGCCCGCGGTTCAGGTACTTCCGCACCAGTGTGGGCGTCAGGTCTTGAAAGCGGATCTGTCCGCCGCGATCCAAGAACTCGAGGTAGGCCTCGGTAGCGACCTGCAACCGCGGTTCGTGTTTGTATTTCAGTTGCGAACGCAGCCGCTCGGACAGGTCGGCCACGCCTGGCTCGAACCAGGTAGGATCGTAGATTTGCAAGTTGTAAGTATAGATTCTGGCGTCGTAACCCCGACGCAGCGCGTGGCAGCCCAGGCACACCGCTAGGGTGCCGCCGCCGGCCAGGCTGGTCACCTCGTCGATCACCTCGGACAGTTCGAGCGTCTCGCCGTAGTAGCGATACAGCGCATGCAAACAGGTAGGGCCACAGGTGGTGCCGTCGGGCTGCGGCAGCATATCGACGTGCAGTTTGGTTTCCACCCGAGCGACGCCTCCTTGCGGCGCAATGCGCCCTGCGGGCCAGAGGTGCCCCCGGGCGCGTTCCGAGCGCCCGGCACAGAGGCAAGTGCGCCGCGCGGATTTTAGCGAAACGGGCCGGCGGCGCACAGCGCGGTCGGCGACCACCCCTCTGGGACCCTGGGTGGGCAGTTGCTGGCCAGCGGGCACTCGGCAAGGACTGTGAGAAATCTATAGAATCGGCCCCAACTCCACGCTTCGCCCGGCGAATACCCTGCAGAGCGCTTGGCGCCGTCGCGTGCTTCCTGAAGGATTTCCCCTGCCATGGCACATGAATGGTATTACGCCCGGGCTGGGCAGCGTTTTGGCCCCTTGCCCGACACCGAACTACGCCGGCTGGCCGCGGCGGGGCAGGTTTATGCCACGGACCTGGTGTGGAGCGAAGGGATGGCCGACTGGCAACTGGCGGGGCTGGTGCCAGGGGTGTTTCCCGTGGGGCCGGGGGTGCCACCCCCTTTGGCAGCGGCGCGGCCAGATACCGGCCAGCGTTTGGCCGCCGGGGTGTGCGCGATCTTGCTGGGTGGGCTCGGCATTCACAAGTTCTTGTTGGGGCTGACCTGGCCCGGCCTAGTGATGCTGATGGTGAGTTTGCTGACCTGCGGATTGGGCGCCTTTGTAATGCACGCCATTGGCGTGGTCGAGGGCATTCTGTACCTGACCAAGAGCGACGAGGCGTTCTATCAAACGTACGTCGTGGGCCGCCGCGGCTGGTTTTGATTCAGGCCGACGTTCCGGTTAGCGAATGCACGTGGCGCGGGACCAGCCTGCTGGGCTCCGCACCTGCCGGGCGATCGTTCCGACGGTGACGTCCGACGCCTGTGCGGCAGGGGCCGCTATTCAAGCAGGGTGTGGGGGCGGCCAGCCCACTTGACGTCTTAGCGGTCGGCGGGATACTCAGCGTTGCCTTAGCCCGAATTATTCATGAGCCTTCTGCTGCGGAACCGAAGGTGTCGCGTCTGCCGCGTCAAACCGCAA
>CAYSXM010000254.1:0-6403 GCA_964434905.1 uncultured Pirellulales bacterium
GCGGCAAGCTGTCGGCCGGAACATTGACGGCTGCGGGAGGGGCCAGCTTGCAGATTGCCGGCGGCACGCTCGACCAGTACACGCTGAGCGCGCCGGTTACTGCTACCAGCTCCTTTACCGTGACCGGGGGCCTCAGCCTGGGTGCTCGCTTGAGCCTGTCCTCGTTCGCGGTCGCCACGTTTTCCGGCACACAAGCGCTGTCGGGCACCGGCGACGTGTACTTCAGTGGCAGTTCCAGCGGCGTGCGCGCGTCGGGCACCGCTACGCTGACCATAGGGCCGGGAATCACGGTGCATGGCGGCAGTTCTGGATCGGTCACGGTGGTCAGCACGACGCTGGACCGCGTGGTGAACCAGGGGACGATCACTACCGACGGTCCCACGTCGGCTACGATCTCTTTGGGAAACGTCGACAACTACGGCACGGTCGATGTCAGCACGCAGAACATGACGATCGCCAGCAGCACGAACTACGTGCAATATGCCGGGCAGACCATCGTCCGTAGCGGGCGGAGCTTCGGTACCAGCAATCGACCGATCAGCCTCAACGGCGGGACGCTCTCGGGCGTGGGAACCGTCATCGGACTGGTCAGCAATGCGGCCGATATTTCGCCGGGGCTGGCTAGCGGTGCCGTGGGCACCCTGACCGTGACCGGCACCTATACCCAAACGACCGCGGGAAGGTTGCTGGTAGATTGGACCGGCACCAGCACGGCCGATCGCCTGACGGTGTCGGGCGCGGTGACATTGGCGGGCACCGCCGTGGTCAATCCGCTGGGCTTTTTGCCAAGCAACGGCAACAGCGTCACGCTGATTTCTGGTTCGAGCGTCAGCGGTACGTTCGGCACGCTGATTGATGGCAACCCCAGCGACTTCGTCACCTTCAGCAACAGCTACACAGCCGGCGCGGCCAACCTGGTGGCCACCGTGGTCTCTGTGAATAACCTGACGCTCGATGCGGCGACCTCGCCCGATCCATTGGTGTCGGAGTTGGCATCGAACGTCACCTGGACGGTGCGCAATTCGGGCAGCACCACGTTGGCGGCCAGCAGTTGGCAAGACCGGGTGTACTTATCGACCGACGCGGTGCTCGATGGCGGTGATGCGCAGTTGGTCGATCAACTGCGGCCGGCCGCCAGCCTGGCCCCCGGGGGCAGCTATACCGGTAGTGCCGCGGTGACCATCGGGGCCGCCACGCTGCCGGGGAGCTATTTCCTGATTTTCAGCACCAACGCCACGGGCACGCTCGGCGAGATCAACCTGGCAGACAATCAGTTGGCCCGGGCGTTCACGCTGAGCGGTCCGCGGCCCGACCTGGCGATCACGTCGCTGTCGCTGGCCACGCCGGCGGGCCCGTACGATGGGGCGCCGGTCCAGGTGACGTTCGCCTACCAGAACCAGGGCCCCGGCGCTGCGAGCGGCAGTTGGACCAACCGCGTCAGCGTGATCAACACCGGTACCTCGACGACTGTGGCCACGTTCGACTTTGCCGATAGCGCGGCAGGGTTGGCGACCAACGGCACGCAGGGGGGAACCTATGCCATTTCGCTACCTTCGGGCACCAGCGGCGTGGGGGCCCTGTCGATCGTGCTCGCGCTCGACGTGCTCGGCGACCTGGCAGAGGCCAATGCCAGCGGGACGGCCGAAACCAACAACAGCGCCACGGCAGCCCTGACGACCTACGCGGCGCCATCGCTGACCATCACCGGCGCCAGCAACATCACAGCGGGCGGTACGCTGGCACTCTCTGCGAGCGCATCGGGCACGCTGGGCAGTAGCCCTACGTACACCTGGGACCTGAACGGCGACGGCGTGTTTGGCGACGTGACCGGTTCGACGTTCTCGCGCACCTGGGCACAATTGAGTTCGCTGGGCATTGCCGGTGGCAACAGCTATGTGGTCACGTATTTGCGCACCGACAGCTTTGGCACGCGTACCAGTGCGCCGGTGACGCTGACGGTGGAAGTCGACAACCCGCCGGTGGCCGAGGCGAACGGCCCGTACACGGTGGTGCAGGGCAACACGCTGTTCACCGACGCGACCGGTTCGACCAGCGGCAACACGAATCAGTCCATCACCACGAACATCGATCTCGACAACGACGGCACGTTCGACATCGGCGAATCGAGCAGCCTGAGTAGAAGCATCAGTTGGAGCAACCTGACAGCGCGCGGTTGGGGCGCGGTCGAAACACGCACCGTGACGCTACGAATCACCGATGCCGGAGGATTGACCACGACCGACACGGCACAGGTCACGGTGCTGGCCGACACGCCGCCCACGGTCAGCGCCGGGGGGCCGTATACGATCATCGTGGGAACGTCGTTGGTGTTGGCCGGGTCGGGGAGCGACCCCGACCAGACACTTACCACTGGTTTTTTCACCTGGGACATCAACGGCGACGGCGTGTTTGGCGACCGCACGGGCAATGCGCCGACGTTGTCCTGGTCCGTGCTGAACGGATTGGGCATTACCGGGCCCACGACGCGCACGATGAGCCTGCGAGTCGTCGACAACTTCGGGCTGCATTCCACCTCGACGACGACGCTGGTGGTCAACCCGAACACGCCGCCCGTGGCGCTGGCCGGGGGTCCGTATACGATCAACGAGGGGCAATCGCTGGCGCTCAGCGCCCTGGGTTCGTTCGATCCCGACGGGCACGCCATCACCTATGGCTGGGATGTTGACGAGAACGGCACGTTTACGGATGCCTCGGGAGTGGCCCCCACGGTCACTTGGAGTGCGCTGGCCAGCCGAGGCATCAACGACGGTCCCACGACGCGGAACGTGCGGGTGCGCGTGACCGATTCGCTGGGGGCGATCACCGTCTCGGACCCGGTTACGTTGACCGTGCTGAACGTGGCCCCCACGCTATCGGTCTCTGGCTATCTGGCGGCGCAGACGGGGGGTTCGACCTCGTTCACACTGAACGCGACCGACCCGGCCGCGGCAGATCAGGCGGCCGGCTTCACGTATGCGATCGACTGGGACGGCGACGGGCTTGTCGATCAGACCGTTTCGGGGTTGACCGGCACGGTGGTCGCGCACACCTATGGCGCGCCCGGGACCTATGCCGCGCGATTTACCGCCACCGACAACGATCTCGACACCAGCAACGCAGTGACGCTGAACGTGGTCGTGGGGCCGGACCACACGACGGGCCCCTTCAGCACGAGCGAGGGGGGCGCGGTAACACTGGGCATCAGCAGCCCGATCGATTCGGGCGATGCCAACACCACCGTCACTTGGGATGTAAACGCCGATGGCGTGTATGGCGACGCGTTGGGGCGCGCGCCGGCGCTGTCGTCATCGACGCTGTTGAGTCTGGGAGTGAGCGACGGCCCCGTCACGCAGCCGGTTGCAGCGCGGATCGTAAACAGTTTGTCGGGCCAAAGCGAAACGGCCGTCGGGCTGTTGACCATTGCCAACACGGCCCCCACGGCGGTACTGGCGACCGGTTCTTCAACCGCGACCTATGGCTCGAGCTACGCGTTGACGATCACCGCGACCGATCCGTCGCCGGCCGATCAAGCGGCCACGTTCCAGTTTCTGGTCGATTACAACAACGACGGCGTGATCGACCGCACGTTTAGCGGGCTGTCGGGCGGGACGTTTTCCAGTAGTTGGACCTATGGGGTCGGCGCGCAGACGATCAAGGTTTTTGCCCGCGACCGCGACGGGGCGACCAGCACGGTGTTTAGCACGCTGTCGGTGACGGTGACGGGGACGGCAGGGTGGAATGTCAGCGAGGGCGCGACGCTATCGTTGAACGACGCATCGCTGGTCACGCTGTCGGCGCCGTATTCGATCGCATTCCCCAAGTGGGACATCAACAACGACGGTGTTTACGACCTGAGCGGCGATGCAGTGAGTTTCAGTTGGGCCACACTGGAAAGTTTGGGGATTGGCGACGGCGCCTCGGGGCGGTTCGGCACGTTTGAATACTACGTTTACGATTCGTCGCACCCGACCACGGTTTCCACGGCAAGCCATATCACCTTCTCGTTCGTGGTGAACAACGCGGTTCCGACCGGCGCGGCGATTTCCGGGCCGGCCCTGGCGGGCTTGGGCAAGCCACGGCTGTTCACGCTATCGGCGACCGATGCCTCGTCGAGCGATCGGCTGCTGGGCTTCACGTTCCAAATCGACTGGGACGGCAACGGCACGACCGACGAAACCGTGACCGGTCCCAGCGGCAGCACCGTGATGCACACGTTCAACTCGGCCGGGACCTACGGCGTGCGGGTTCGCGCGGTCGATAAGGACGGCGGCACCTCGGCCTTGTCGAGTGCCCTGAACGTGACGGCCAGCAGTGTCTTGGGCGGGTCGGCCGGCGGGCCGTACACGATCAACGAAGGGCAATCGTTGACGCTCACCGGCAACAGCGTTCTGCAGGCCGACGACGGTTCCACCACCAGTAGTTGGGATCTGAACGGCGACGGGATCTTCAGCGATGCACTGGGGAGCAACCCCACGCTAAGCTGGAGCCAACTGGTGGCGCTGGGCCACGGCGATGGCCCGCTGTCACACGCGGTGACCTATCGGGTCGAGCACCCGACCTTGGGCCTGGATTTCGCCTCGACCACGTTGACGGTGAACAACGTCGGCCCGTCGGTCACGCTGTTGGGGACGTCGACCTCGTCGAGCAACCAGTTACTGGCGGGCAGCCCGGCGTTCATTCAGATGACGGCCACCGACCCGGCGGCCGCCGACCAAACGCTGTTCACCTTCAACATCGATTGGGACGGCAACGGCACGGTCGACGAGACGGCGTTTGGCCCGTTTGCGCTGGTGTCGCACGTCTATTCCACGCCCGGCACGTACACCGTGCGGGTTACGGCCACCGACGACGACGGCGGCACGGGCGCGGTGCGAACGCGCACGCTCCATGTGAAGAGCAACGAGCTTTCCGGTACCGAGGGGAACTATCTGAACCTGCTGACCACCGTGTCGAATTCCGTCAGTCAAATGTTTTCCGGTGGGCAGATTTATTATCCGCTGTTGTACGATCTGAACAACGACGGCATTTTCGCTGACGATGCCAACAACAATGGCAGTCTCTCCGCGGCCGAGGCCGAAGCGCTGGGCATCAACGACGGGCCGTATGCCAACACCTGGCACGCGCGCGTCGACGCCGCGCCGGCCGGCGGCGCACGGCAGATTTTCGAGTTGTCGGGCAGTATTTCAATATCCAACGCGGTACCGACGGTATCTCTGCCGGCCAATAGCGCGCTGGTGAACCAGGGCCAACTTATCACGCTGGTGGCCAGCGATCCCTCATCAGCCGATCAAGCGGCCGGGTTCACGTTCCAGATCGATTGGGACAACAACGGCACGTTCGACCAATCGGTCCTAGGGCCAGCCAGCACTCAGGTGGCGCACACCTTTGCCAGCGCGGGCGTGCAGACCGTGCTGGTAGTGGCCATCGACAAGGACGGCGGCACCAGCGCCGCCGGCACCGGTACCGTCACGGTGTTGGCCAGCGGGGGAACAGCAGGCGGGCCCTACAGCATTGCGGAAAATGCCAGTTCGTTGGCCTTGTCGGGTTTTAGCGCTGTCGACACCGGCGACGGCAACACCAGCTATACCTGGGACGTGAACGGCGATGGCGTGTTTGGCGACGCGACGGGAGCTACCGCCACGCTGAACGCCGCGCAGTTGTCGGCATGGGGGTTGAACGATGGAACCACCACGCGCACCGTGTCGCTGCTGGGGACCAACAGCGTGACCACGCAAAGCGCGACGGCAACCACCACGCTGCAGGTACTGAATGTTGTCCCCTCGCTGGTGTTCGATGGCCCCAGCGGCACCGTGGACCTCAACACACCGGTTACCTTCACGCTGACCGCCACCGACCCCTCGCCGGTGGATCAGGCGGCGGGGTTTACCTATCAGATCGACTGGGATGGCGACGACAATTACGACCAGACCCTTGCGGGCAGTTCCCCGCTAACGGTCACGCACATATTTACTGTTCCAACGTCGGGGTCGCCGAGGGCGATCGCCATCGACAAGGACGGCGGCCAGAGTTCCATCGCCGATTTCTCTCTGTGGATTTCGCCACTCTCCCAGGGCGGAGGCGAAGGCCAATCGGTGACCATCCTGGCGCCGGCGTACAACTATGCGTTTCCACCATTAGGGCCCGGCACGTTTACCGCCGGACCTTACAGCGAGACGGGGTCGTCGATAACCCTGACCTGGGTGGAGCTTCAATCGCTGGGGTTGGACGACGGCCCAGCGGCGCCGTTCATCGTCAGCTACACGATTTACGTCTACGCGGGTCTGGGCCAGTACGCGCCGCAGACGTCGACGATTGGCCTAACCATTCAAAACCGGGCGCCTTCCGCCACGATCAGCGGACCGAGTTCGACCACGGCCGGCTTGTTGGCCAGCTTTACGCTGGG
>CAYSXM010000255.1:0-6402 GCA_964434905.1 uncultured Pirellulales bacterium
GTGAATCGGCATGCTTTGGCAACGCCAGGTTGTTAGGTGGCGCGGTTTTCGGCGAGGTTTTTCTACATGCCCCGACTCGTGGCCTTCGATTGGGACGCGCGCGAAGTACGGGTGGTGGTGGCCACTCGCAGCGGCAGTGAACTGTTGGTGCAGCAGGCGGTGCGTGCACCGTTGCCGGCCGAAGACCCTGCGCAATCGGCCGAATCTCGGCTAGCAGAAGGGTTGCGAGCCGCTTTGGAGGAAGCCGGTTTGGGTAGAGTGCGCGCGCTCGCGGCGGCGCCACGACCGTGTGTCGACTTGCGACCGATCAGCGTCCCCCCGACACCCGACAACGATCTGCCCGAGCTGGTGCGCAACCAGTTGGTTCGAGAGATCGCCACGCTGTCGGACGAAGCCGTGGTCGACTATGTCGCCTGGTCGGAACAGGAGGACGAACCGCGCACCGTGATGGCGGCGGCGCTGCCCGACGAACAA
Source organism: uncultured Pirellulales bacterium (assembly GCA_964434905.1). GTDB lineage: Bacteria > Planctomycetota > Planctomycetia > Pirellulales > CAYNRE01 > CAYSXM01. Next base: position 475 of record CAYSXM010000255.1, read on the forward strand.
TTGTCCATGATCCGCGGTGCCTGCCGCTTGGCGGGCGTGCGGCTCGACCGGCTGGGGCTGCGGCCCTATGCGGCGAGCGCCTTGGTGCGAGATCGCAAGCACTGGTCTCCGCAACACACGCTGATTGTCGACGCGGTAGGTGACGAGGCGGATCTGACCGTCGTCGCGGAAGACCACGTGGTTTTCTCGCGTACCGCGCGGCTACCAGAGCCCGAACCAGAAGAGGGCGCCCTGCCCCCCTTGCTGGCCGAGATTCGTCGGACCGTCGTGGCGGTATCGAATCAACCAGGTGGCGGCAAGGTGGAAAGCGTGGTGTTCTGTGGCGCCGCGGCGGAGATGAAGCCCTGGGTTGATAAGCTTGAAAAGTTTTCGGGAGAGCTCAGTTTACGCGGCGAAGTTTTCGATCCCTTCGACGCCGTGCCACTGCGGCCCGCCTTGCGACGCCATCTGCCGAGCGACCGGGGCCGTTTTGCGGCCTGTTTGGGACTACTGTGGTGTCAAGCGCGTCAGGTTCCCGCAGGGCCGAATTTTCTTGATCCCCACCAGCGGCGTGAGCCATTCAACGTTCGCAAATGGTTGCCAGTGGGTGGGGCCGCCGTGTTGGCAGCATTGCTATTAGGTCTGGTAGGGCTGAGCTGGATCACCTTGGCGGAGCTCGAGGATCAGATCAGCCGGCTGCGGCAAGCGAGCCGCGCGCTCGATAACAGCGTCGAGCGCGCGAAGGAGAAGCAATCTTCGGCCGAAATCATCGGCACTTGGGCCGGCTCGGAAGTGTTGTGGCTGGACGAATTGCGAGATTTTTCCGCGCGCTTTCCCAAGCGCCGCGACGCCGTATTGTCGCGACTAACCCTGACGCGTGGAGCTGGCGATGGGGGCGTGGTGGAGTTTGCCGGGCTGGTACGCGATCCGTCGATCGTGGGCAAGATGGAGCGTGCCCTGCGCGACGAGGATCACGCCGTGCGCAGCAAGCGTGTGCAAGAAAACGTGCAGCAAGGCAGCTACAGTTGGGAATTTGAGTCGTCGGTGGCGGTCCGCAGGCGCAGCCGCGAAGCGTATCTTGCGGCCTGGGTTGCGCAGTCGCCTGCGGCCCCCTCCCTTGGCCCTCGCCCGGTCGAACACGAGCATGCGGCCGAGCCGCGCGGCACTCCGGCGGTGGCACGCGAGCCAGGCAGTGATGAACGTTAGGCCGAGGGATGGATGCGCCCGGCACCGCGACCTAGTTCCTGAAATATCCGGGTTCACCGGGGTCCGTCACGACACGGCCTGGCGTAAAGAATAACGGCTCATGGCTTTAGCCCAGACACGCGAACGCTGGTTGGCCGCGGCAGTGTTGTTGCTGCTGGTGGGTTTTGGTTTGTCGTGGTTGGTGGAAACGTTGCTGCGCGGTCCTCAGGCGGTGCGCCAACGGCGCATCGAAACCCTGCGCGGTGAAGTTGAAAAGAAGGAACAGATCATTCGTCGTGCGCGGGTGGCGAATGCCCAACTTGATGAATGGAACGCTCGTTCGCTGCCGGCCGATGTGGCCGTAGCGCGGTCGCTGTACCAGAGCTGGCTACTGGAACTGGTTGGTCGATCGGGTTTCGAGCAACCCAATGTCGACTCCGGCGAAGCGGCCGCCAGGAAAGGCGTTTTTCGCCGATTGCCCTTCACGGTACGAGGCCGGGCCAACCTGGCCGAGGTCACGCGTTTCCTCTACGATTTCTACCGCGCCGACCACCTGCACCAAGTCCAGCGTATCGGCTTTAGTCCAGCGGCCGACGGCGACAAACTCGATATCAGTGTGTCGATCGAAGCCCTGGTGCTGCCGGGGGCCAAGAACGTCGACGCCTTGAGTTCGGAACGGTCGACTCGATTGGCTTCGGACGCGCTGGCCGATTACCAATCGATTGCCGACCGCAACGTGTTCGGCGAAGGGGGAGCAAGCGCGTTCGACTCTTCCGATTTCGCCTTTCTCACGGCCATTCTCGATGTCGATGGCAAGCCCGAGGCGTGGTTCACCGTGCGCACCACGGGCGAGGTGCTCAAATTGCGTGAAGGCCAACTGTTCGAGGTCGGCCAGTTTCGCGGCATGGTCGAGGCAATCGACGCGACCGACCTGATCATCAATTCCGATGAAGAGCGCTGGCTGTTGACGCTAGGAGAAAACCTCAGCCGCGCTTCGGCGCTGCCACCCGAGTTCTAGCCGGCCATGCCCCGGACGAATCGACTCGGGCAGCGCGCGAGCGTGACAGACGAGCCAACGATGCGCTCTCAATAACCTGGCGGCGGCCCCGGCCCGGGCACGCCCCCACCGGGACTCGCCAGCCGCGCCTGGATCTGCGACAGAATGCGCTGCTCGAGCACATTGTCGCGCCCTTGCGGAATCCAACCCAGGCTCACCTGCTGCCCCCCCACGGGTTCATCGAAACCACGCGGCGAGCTATCGTGGCGAAAGGCTGCGGCGCCCGCCGTGGCGTTTTCGGGTCGGGGCAAGTCTTCGAGTTCCTTGTACACCGCCACATCGAGCTGATAGCCATCCACGTCGGGCGTCACTCGTACAACGGCCCGCCGGCGAATGGTCTGCAACGTGCTTTCCAGTTTTTCCACGCCATCGGCCGAATCGTGGCGCCAGGGTTCTAATAGCGTGGAACCCACCAGCGGAAAACTTTCGAGTTGTCCCTCAGTGAGCACATCGCCCACGCGACGCACCCGGGTTTCCTGATCGACTTGAAAGTAGTCGTCCACCACGTCGACCACTTGATCCCACACGAAATCTTCTTGCAGCGGCGGAATGAACACCGGATTGCCACAGGGTGGTGGCGCGCCGTGAAACATGGAACAGCCCGCGAGCAGTAGGACGCCGACCCACACGCCAACTCGCCGGAACCGAGGGGCGGTTATGCGGGGGCACCAGGCGAACGTCATGGTCGGGCCCGATGGCTGATGGCAACTGGCGGACGAGAGGCCGCCTGCGTGAAACAGAACGGGGCCGAAGTCTCGCAGGATCACCGTCTGGGGACAAGCCCATTTGAGGCCCAGCGCCGGGCTTACATTTCGACCACAACTCGTTATGATTCCAATGGTTATGCAAACAGAGTGTCGGCCCTGCCGGGGCTACAATTCGGTGCTATCGCAGTGCACTGTGGGGCTGTCGCTGCGGGACCGGCCAGCGCGGAAAAAGTCGTGCACAACGATCCGCCAGTGTGTTCCGTTGGTGCGCGGCGCAGCCGCCCGTTGAAGAGTTGGACGCGCCTGTGTCTTCGCCTGAATGCGATGGCAAGATAGTGGAACGTCAACCCAGCTTTGCTGGGCGACCCGGAGTGACCCCGAACCCGCAAGGGGTTTGGGGCAAACAAATTCTAGTGCAGCGGGGGTTACCTCGGATTCGTCAACGGACGACGGAGACTGCACTAGCGACGTCAGTCGTTGTTTTGCCAAGTGCGGAGCTTTGCTACGCACTTGGCGAGGTTGAAAAATGCCACGAAGGCATTTTTTAACGGACCGATAGAGGGCACAATTCCAACCGGCTGGGTCCACTTCCAGCCGGTAACCCAGGGTGCGTGGGTGGCGAAACGCGTCCACGTATCCGACCATTTGGCGCAGGAGACACAAATTGCTCGAACTCAAGCCCTTGGATGCGATCGTTCCTATTTTTCAACAGCTTGGCAGCGACGTCTCGCCCGTCGTCTTGGTGAATATCTTCCAAGTTGCCGTGGGAGATGTTCCGGCCCTGCTGCAGGCGTGGGAGTCGGACGCACAATGGATGAAGCGACAACCGGGTTATATCTCGACGCAATTGCATCAAGGCATCGCCGGCAGCACCCTCTTCATGAACTATGCTATTTGGGAGTCGGTGGCACATTTTCGCGATGCGTTCACCCATCCTGAGTTCCAGCAGGCTCTCGGGCAGTACCCTTCGACAGCCGTAGCATCACCCCACTTGTTCACGCGACTTTCTGTTGCGAACTTATGTGTTGGCCCCTGAGCACCAAGAGTTGCTATGCGAGTGATCGTAGAATCCGATGCCGAAAGTGTCTCGCGGAGAGCCGCGCAGTGGATGGGCCAATTGGTCCGCCGCCGACCGACGTGCGTGCTGGGACTGGCCACCGGAGGCACCATGCTGGGGGTGTATCAAGAGCTGGTCCGGCTGCACCGCGACGAGCAGCTCGATTTTTCACGCTGCACCAGCTTCAATCTCGATGAATACGTTGGGCTGCCGCCATCGCACCCGCAGAGCTATCGCTACTTCATGCAGACCAACTTATTCGACGAGATCAACATCGACATTCGACAGACTCACGTCCCCGATGGTCGCGCGCTCGATTTCGAAGCTTGCTGCCAGCACTATGAAAAGTTGATCAAGGAGGCCGGTGGCATCGATCTGCAATTGCTCGGCATCGGTAGCGACGGGCACATTGCATTCAACGAACCGGGTTCTTCGCTGGGCAGCCGCACGCGGCTAAAAACCTTGACGGCCGAAACCGTTCGTGACAATGCTCGATTTTTCCGCAACCCCGACGAGGTTCCGCGACTGGCCATTACCATGGGCGTCGGCACGATCCTCGAATCGCGGCAGTGCTTGTTATTGGCCGCGGGATCGTCCAAGGCGCGCGCCATTCGCGACACGATCGAAGGCCCCGTAACGGCCCAGGTAACCGCGTCCGCGCTGCAATTGCACCGCGACGTGATTGCCATTCTCGACCCTGAGGCCGCGCGATTGCTCGAACGGCGCGATTACTATCGCGAAGTCGAGCACGCACAAACCTTACTGCAAACGGGTCAAACCGAGCCCGGGCCACGCAGATGATCGCCGCCGAGGAAATCAGCTTCCATCGCACTCCGCTGACGCTGATTGTGGCAGGCGTAGCCGCTGCGTTGGAAATTGTCTGCACGCTTGACGACGCGCGCCGCATGCAACTCTACAACGATTTTCGATTGGGCATTTTCTGGCAGGTGTGGCAAGGCGAACTGTGGCGGCCAGTGACCACCACCCTGCTGCATGGAAACCTGTTGCACGCCGGGTTCAACTTAGCCTGGTGGGTACCGCTAGCCAGCGCCGTCGAACGCCGTTTCGGACCCGCGCGGTTGGCCCTCTTAACCCTGCTCGTGGCCGCAGGATCGACCATGGCCCAGTATGTCTATGCCGACTATCTCGAACCCGACGTGCAGCTTCAAGGGGGCATGGTCGGCATGTCAGGCGTGGTGTATGGGCTGTTCGGCTTCGTCTGGGCTAGCCGCGCTCGCAGCCCCGACCTGGCGCGGTTGGCACGACCTGAAACGCTGCGATTACTCTTGGGCTGGGCCGTTTTTTGTTGGGTCGCAACCGTGGGGGAATTGATGTCCATCGCCAACATGGCCCACGGTGTGGGATTGGCGCTGGGCTACACCATGGGGCAAGCACTGTTCGCGCGCACCTACCGTGGGCTGTGGCGCGCAGCCGCCTTAGCGCTGCTGGTGGCCACGCTGGGCACGCTGGTGGGGGCACCCGGCCACGCAGGCTATGAAATGTCACGGCTGTGGCGTCCGTGATCCTGTTCGCCACTAGGGCAGGCCGGAACAGCCGTGTGGGGCAGGCCCCTGCCTTCCTAGGAGTTGTCGTCGCTGGGTGCCACTGGCTCTGCCAGTGCGAGTTTCGTAGGTCAGGCCTTGGCCGGACGAGACGTACCTTGTTCATTCGTTCTGGGTGCCACTGGCTTTGCCAGTGCTCTGGGGCGTATTGGTGAATACGAAAGTCAGGGACCAATTGCAGTTTGACGCACCAGACCCGACACGTTCGGTCAGCCCGACTTGCGTCGTTCACCACGGAATTTACCACGGAGACTCGGAGGCACGGAGAACCGAAGAGCAGGCAACCGGTCGCCATGCACAGCCGCGCCGCACGATGCCATGCCTGGTCCGCACTTCACTCGCTCAGCAGTCGGTGTCTTTTCGGCGATAACTCTGCCGCCG
>CAYSXM010000256.1:0-6389 GCA_964434905.1 uncultured Pirellulales bacterium
GATAGGTACCTGTGAGCACCTCGCCCGGCTGGAACTCCGGGCGTTGGCCATCGAGCGTGACAACAACCAAGGGGTCATTCATAAGACTTCTCGGCGCGGCGGCGTGGGGAAAACCACCACGGGAAATGCTCGCTGGAAGTCGGGCCAGCCGGCTAAACGCCCCTCGACCACAAACTGCCACGCCACCTCGTTGTGTTCCGAGCGAAAAGAGTGCATCGCCGCGGCGGGCAATGGTAGCTCGAGCTGCACCTCGAAGGGAAGTTCCTGGGATATCTCGAAATCGTCCCTGGCGAACACGGGGTGCTCGATCACTCGTCGCTGCTCCGTTCGCGTATTGGTCCCCTGTTGGAAGGTGGCCCGTTCCTCGCATGCCAGCACCAACCGTAGCGACTGCACACGCAACCGGCCCGCCTGAGACAACAGAATGCGGCAGTTTCCGCCGAGCGCTAGGGGATGGTGCGACGTTTCCAGAATCGTAGGGCCGATGCCCGCGGCGATCAATAACTGTCGCGTGAAGATCACGCCGGTCACAGCGCCCGCGATAACCCAAGGCACCGTGAACAGCGTGAGGAACCAATCTCGTTCGCCGCGAAAGTGCGCGCTCATCGCCATCCAGGCAAACACCATCCAGGCCACATTAAACATCAAGGCCAGCCCCATACCACCCCACAACGCCCATACGGGTCGACCGGTGGCCGGCAAGCGAAAGCGCAGGGTGGTACCCGGGCTGTTGGTTTGCTGTGCCTCGCTGGGGATCGAGGGAAATTCGACATTTTCGACGATTCCACGTTCGAACGCCTCGAGCGCCGAAGGGAGCGTAGGCGAGGCCGCCCGACGTTCCGCCGACTTTCCCCAGTTGAAGGCCGTGTAGACCAGACCGCCGGCACCCACCGTGAGAAACGATGTCGGCAGCAGCAACAACAACCACGCGCTCCAGGTGTAACCACGGGCCAGCACCGCGACCTGCGGGTCCCAAGGGTCGCACCAGGCGGGGTATTTTTGCCCGACGACGAACCGATCGAGCACGATTTGTTGTTCGTCGCGATTACTGGAAAACATACCGGCTGCATCGTAGGTCCAGCGGTCGTATGTCACCCCCTGCACCTGATAGCGCACCAACAATCGCGGTCGAAACGTCGGCGTGCCGTCGTCGACCCGTTCTTCCAAGCGTTTGTCTAACAAGGTGCAGGTGGTTTCCACGAACTGCTGATTCACACGCCATTCGGGAATGACCAGCGAGGTGAGAACCAGCGTCAACAGCGCCAGCCCCACGGCCAGACTTCCGGCCAGGGACAACATCAGTGCCCAGCCCCCCACTACCCGCGAGCCCGTGCGCCGCCGGCCGCGTTTCTTCGCGTATAAGGGGAAATAGCGGATCAGCCACCGGCGGTACTTCACTTCCGCCACCATCGCGCATTCGGCAGGGGTAGTCACCAGGCGTCTGGTCAGCCGACCAGTTACGCACATCGAGGCCACGCACAACGAACAAGGTACTGTTTCGACGCGCCGAGGAACACCCTGGGGCAGGCCAAAGAGTCGGGGCTCGGCAGGCTCAGCACGAGGCGCTATAATCGCAACCGGTTACGCAGACGCTTGACCCCAGGTAGTGGGCGGTAGTCGCGCTGCCCGCGACCTTGTTAGCGCCAATCGACTACGATCCACGCTAGGGGCTCGCCGTGCCCCCGGAAATGGCCCATGCACCACACTCTTACGCACGGTACTTCACGTGGCCGGTTAGCACACTGCGGCTTGACGTGCATGGCGGCGCTGCTGCTCGGGGGCTGCGGGGTATCGCAGGCCGAGCCACGACGAGATGCAACGACCGGCCCGCTTGCTGCACCCCCAGCGCCGCAAACCAACGTTCTGGCTGACAAGACTGCGGGCCAGGTGGAGGCGGCGACGCGAAGAGATACAGCCGCGCCATCTGCAACGGCGGGTGACTGGCCTCGCTGGCGCGGTCCGCTCGGCGGCAACTTGGCCCCGGCCACCGCACTGGCCGCCGATTGGCCCCGGGGCCTGAGCCAACCGCGCTGGCGCGTGGCCTTGGGAACCGGCTGGTCATCCCCGGTCGGAACCGACCAGCGGCTGATCGTCACCGATCGCAAGGGCGCGCTGGAACGCGTGCTGGCGTTCGATCTGGCCACTGGCCATCTACTATGGCAGTGCGAACACCCGGTCGATTTTGAACCCCATCCTGTGGGGCGCAATCATGGAAATGGCCCCAAGGGCACGCCGCTTTTGCTGAACGGCAAGGTCTACAGCATCGGCATCGCCGGCTGGCTGGAATGCCTCGACGCGGGGACGGGCAAGCGATTGTGGAACGTGAACTTTCCAGCCGAGTTTGGTCGCCCAGAACCACTGCCCGATGGCCGCTCCAAGGTCGTGGGCACCGAGCATGTGTTGACGCCCATCGGCAACGGTCAGGGCGCGCCGGTGCCGCTGTTCGGCTACACCGGCTCGTTGACCGCCACACGACGGGCCGTGGTGGCCAGTGTCGGCGGAGCGCGGGGTGGCACGCTCATGGCGTTCGATTTGGAAACGGGCCACAGGGCGTGGCAAGCACTCGACGAAGAGGTGTCCTATTCATCGCCCGTCGTGGCCACCTTGTCAGGCGTTGAACAGGTGGTAGCACTGACCGGCCCACGCGTGGTGGGTTTAGCCGCGGATGACGGCCGGCTGCTGTGGAGTCATCCGTTCCAGATTCAATACAACGAAAGCATCAGCACGCCCACGGTGGCCGGAGACCAGGTGTTGATCACGGGCGATGGCCATCCGTTGACCGCGCTGACGATTGGTCGCCGGGAGTCAGGCTGGACGTGTCAGGTAGCGTGGCAAAACCCCGACTTGACTAGCTATCTGTCGTCAATGGTCGTGGTCGACCGCTTTGTTTATGGCATGGCCGACGATGGACAATTCGCTTGCATCGATCTGCAGACCGGGAAAACACGGTGGCAAGGGGGGGACCACGGTTATCACGCTAGCCCGGTGGCCGTGGGCAACCGCCTGGTAGCGCTCAATGAGCGCGGCGAGATTCTGGTGGTATCGGCAGTGCCAGAGGCCTTTCACGAGGTAGGACGGTTGGTCGCCGCGAAGGGTGCCAGTTGGAGCGTGCCAGCCATCGTGGCAGGCAACCTGTTGGTGCGCGCGGAAGGCGAGTTGATTTGTTGGGGCGAAATGGAAAACCAGTGAGGGCAGGTAACCAGCAGATTTTTCGGTCTGACAGATCGAAACATCAGGGTGGCGCAGGATATGCCGGCCACCGCGCCCGCTTGGTTGGAGTTGACAACGCCGGCGCGGCCTGCCTTCCCCTATCGCGCTAACCGGCTGCCCGCGCGAGCGTGTACGCGTGGTGGGGCCAGACCCCAAAGGCTATCCGTCCGCTAAAAAATGCCACGATGGCATTATTCAACCTCGCCCAGCGCGGAGCACAACTCCGCGCGGTTCGCGAAACAGCGACTCACGCGTGCAGCGTCCGTCGTCCGTCGACGAATCCGAGGCAACTCCCTCTGCACTCGAAGTTGTTTGCCCCCAACCCCTGGCGGGCTCGGGGGCGTTCCGCATCGCCCAGCAAAGCTGGGTTGGCGCTCCGCTATTTTGCCATCGCACGCATGCGATGACGCAGTCGCGTCGAATTCTCGAACGGGCTGCTATGCTCGCCCGACCCCGGCGGTATAATCCCAGGCTTGTCCCAGCGGAAGTGCGCAGCCAGCTTCTACTGGCCACCACTGGGAACTGACCCGCTCGATTGGCATGTCACAACTAACTGGTTCGGTTGTTACCTATCCGGCCCGCACATCGTTTGTCTGGTACCTGGGTCTGATCCTGACCGGTGCCATGTTGTTGATGCTGCCGTTGTCGCAGAATGTGGAACGTGAACCATGGTCGCTGGTCGACGCATTGTTCACTTCCACGAGCGCGGCCTGCGTAACGGGCTTGACCGTGCGTTCGACAGGCAACGACCTGTCTTGGTTCGGTCAGTTCGTGATCTTGATGTTGATGCAGTTGGGGGGCATCGGCATCATGACGGTGACCACGTATCTAACCTTTGGGTTGGGGGGCCAGCGCAGCCTTCGCCGGCGAGCGATCGTGACCGAGACGCTAGGGGCCGGCGACCAGACCGATCTGCGATGGTTGCTACGCAACGTCATTTTGTTGACTCTGGGGTTTGAAGCCCTGGGCACCATCATACTGACGCTGCGCAACCTGGTTGACTACCCGTTGCCCGTGGCGCTTTGGCATGCGCTGTTCCACTCGGTGGCGGCATTTTGCAACGCGGGGTTCGCGATTCCAGACGACAACCTGATCGGCTACCAAGGCGACTGGTTGGTGTGCACCACGATCATGACGCTGATCGTGGTTGGGGGCTTGGGCTTTCCGGTGTTGCTCGACCTGCGACGTTCTTGGCGCAAGGGGCGCCGCCGGTTTTGGGAGCGATTGCAATTGCACTCCAAGTTGATGTTGATCGGGACGGGCGTGCTGCTGGTTGCCGGAACCGCGGCCATCTTGGTGCTCGAATCACGGGCCATGCTGCGCGACATGCCCCTTGATCGCCAGATTCTAGTAGCCGTCTTCCAATCGGTTGTGCCGCGCACCGCCGGCTTCAACACCGTGGCCATTGGCAGCTTGACCGAGCCCACCTTGTTCGTATTGATCGTGCTGATGTTCATTGGCGCCGGACCGTGCTCGACCGCGGGCGGGTTCAAGGTTTCGACCCTCATGACTCTCGTTGCGCGCTCCTGGTCGACCTTTCGTGGTCGGAGGCGGATCCACCTTTTTCGCCGCCAAATTCCTGCCGAAACGGTCGAACGTTCCGCAATCATTGCGCTCTTGTTTTCCGTCGGCGCAACGCTGGCGGTGACCAGCCTGCTGGTACTGGAACAACGCGGCCAATCGCGCAACAGCGCCGACGACTTATTCCTCGATGCCACGTTCGAGACCGCCTCGGCATTGGGAACCGTGGGCCTGTCGACCGGCCTCACCACGAGGCTGTCTGACCCCAGCCGGTTGATCTTGATCATGCTGATGTTCATTGGCCGCCTGGGACCGATTTCACTGGTCGTGGCCCTGTCGGCCGGCGAGCGACTTCAACCTTTCGACTATCCGGAGGAACGCCCGTTGATCGGTTGACTTGGTCCGGCGCTCGGGCTGCGCGCAGGCCCGGCGCAGGCACATCGCAAGCGGTACCAGGGGGCTGACCCCATCGCCGGCGCTGCATAGCAGAGTAACTCAGGCAATCTGGCGCCGGCGGAAACCAAGCCGGCATCGTTTGCCAAGCATCCTCGCTCCCTCGCTTGCAGAGTGGAGCATAAGAGCGAGAAAAACCATGGCCAAACAGCGTCGATTTATTGTGCTCGGACTGGGGTCGTTTGGCAGGGCCCTGGCCACGCAGCTTTGCAAGAATGACATGCGGGTAACGGGGGTCGATGGCGACAAAGAGCGCGTGGATGACCTCAAGCACCTGCTGTATGAATCGGTCATTGCCGACTGTACCGATCGCGCGGCGCTCAAACAGTTGTCGCTCAACGAAGCGGAAACCGTCTTCATCAGCCTGGGAGAGAGCATCGAACCTTCGCTACTTGCGGCGTTGCATGCTCGCGAGCTTGGCGCCCGCCGGATTGTGGTCAAGGGAGTGACCGAAGATCACGGCAAGCTGCTCAAGCACTTGGGCGTGGAACGCGTGGTGTTTCCGGAGATCGAGGCCGCGCAGGAGTTGGCCGACCAGGCCACCTGGCCCAATGTGTTGGATTATTTGCCGATTGACCCGGACTACAGCCTGGTCGAATTGGCCGTTCCCGCCTCGGTGGCCGGACAGTCGCTACGCGAAGCCGACCTGCGGCGCCGCTTCAATGTGTGGGTCGTCGGCATCAAGGACGCGTTGACGGGCAAACTCGAAATCTTTCCCGAGGCCGACTTCCAGCTCAACGAAGACCAACTGTTGCTGATGATCGGCAAGCAAGAAGACCTGAAGCGCATTCGCGAATTCAAATAGTGCCCTTCCGGCACGGCACCGCCAGTGGTCGAAACAGCGCACGCGGCGCGACAAGGCCTACACCGCGCCCGCGCCGTGCTCACCCCAAGGCCAGTGCACGTTCGATGCGGCGCCGCTTGGCAGCGCCCACCAGGTCGGGCAATCCGCACACTTGATAGCGTGCCAACCACAACGGATGACGTGCTTCCACATTGGTGCGTGGCAGCGCAAACAGGCTGGTGCCCGGGCGCACCACGCCGGCCGTGGTCAAAAATGCCGCGCGATAGCCCGCGGCCACGATGGCGCGTGCCACGTCGGCACGATAGTCGCACTCTCTTCCCCAGACCCAGCTAAAGGCCTGCACCTCGCGATCAATCCGTGCCTCGATCAGCCTTTTCGAGCCGACGAGTTCCTGTTCCAA
>CAYSXM010000257.1:0-6384 GCA_964434905.1 uncultured Pirellulales bacterium
AACTGCCCCCATCAAGCGGTGGTGGTGGGCTGGCCCGAGCCGATGGCACGGGTTCAAGCGGCCCTCAAGGAACGACGAATACTTTGTGATCGGCTGCCATTTGCCAGGCCTTACCACACGCCGTTGTTTGGGCCGTTCATGGGCCCGCTGACGGATATGTTCGATTCCGTCGTGTTTCGAAACCCGGCGCGGCAAGTGTATTCCTGCACGACGGGGCGACCATTTCCGGAGCAGTCTGAACAACTGCGGGCCTTGGCACTTGCACACTGGTCGTCTCCGGTCGAATTCCGGCGATTGGTCACGAACCTGTACGACGACGGAGTGCGTATTTTCGTCGAAGCGGGTCCGCGTGGAGTCCTTTCCGCATTTGTACAAGATACATTGCGCGGAAAGGATTTCGTGGCGGTGCCTGCCGATTTGTCGCGTCGGTCGGCGCTGACACAGCTCAATCACCTGGTGGCGCAACTGGCAGCGCACCACGTACGGTTTGACCCCGGGGCGTTGTATGCCGGCCGTGCTGCCCGAGTGCTCGATGGAGATTGGTCGCGTGCTGGTGGATCGCCGGTCGCCGCAGGATCACCGGCGACGGCCGTTGCGCCGGCGGCGGGAGGGCCCGGGCCGCGGACACGGGTTCGCTCGGGCGCAGCCCGCGTGCTGACCGGTCACCTGCGAATGATGGAGCGACTGCTGGCGGATCAGCAGGCGGTGTTTCACGACTATCTTCAAACGCGGATCGCGGCACCAAAGCCCGCGGATGGCCGGCGCGGCATTGCGGCATCGCGGGGGCCGCTGGTAAGCCGGACGAGCCGGAATCTGGCCCACGCCGAGTGGCTTGTCGGGGCGGGCGCGAAGCAGGGTGAACAAGTCGAGGCGCCGGCCGGAGGTGACTGCCACGGCGCGCTTCCCATGCTGGGGGCGGTGGTACGGCACGTACCGGATGTCGAATTGGTGCTGCGTCGAAGGTTGGATTTGCAGGAGGACCTGTACGCGGATCACCACACGGTGGGTGGTCGGGACATCAGCCGCATGCATCCCGAGCAACATGGCCTGCCGGTGATGCCGATGACCTTCATTCTCGAGATGATGAGTGAAGCGGCAGCAAGTCTCGTGGTGGGTCAGGTGGTGGTGGCCGTGGCCGACATTCAGATTCAGCGATGGGTCGCGTTTGACGAAGAGCGGGTAGGAGGGGTGGAAATTGTGGCGCGCCGCGTCGATCGTGCTGCGGCCGTTGGTGTGACCAGCGTGGCAGTCGAGGTGCGCAGCGTCGGTTCCAACTCGTCGGCCAACGCAGGTGCCACGGTGGCGGCGGCCAACGTCGAGTTGGCGGCAGCTTATCCTCCCGCACCGCGGATTGCTCCTCCGGTGTTCACTCGCGAGCGACCTTGCCAGGTGACATTAGACACTTTGTATCGCAACCTGTTTCACGGACCTTTGTTCCAGGGGGTGCGCGCCCTGGAACGCTTCGGCGACGAAGGCTTCGCGGCGCGGCTAGAAGTACTGCCCCGCGTGGGACTGTTTCGATCGACCAGCGCGCCGCGCTTCTTGATCGATCCGGTGACCGTCGATGTGGGTATGCACCCCGCTGCCGGTTGGCACTTGGAACAACCCGACCAGGCCGGCCGCATCTTGCTCCCCTTCGAGTTGCGGCGAATCGAGTTTTTTGGTCCCAGCCCCGCGGTGGGGACAAGCCTGCGGGTGAACAACTATGTGGTCGACTCTTCACCGCGGCACTTTGTGCACGGGGGCGAAATCACCCGGGACGATGGGCAATTGTGGTGCCGATTGACTGGCGTGAAATGTTGGCGGTTCTATTTGCCCCTGTGTGAGGTGAATTTCAATGGGCCCAAGGACGAATACTTTCTCTGCAAGCCGTGGCCCGAGGGATTGCCGGAGCGCAATGGCAGTGCGCCACAGGGTGTAGCCTGCGTGCGGCTGGACCCGCGGGGAGATTTGTCGCAAAGCGGCATGCAAGAGGCGGCAGCCCGGGTGACCCTCAGCGAGCGCGAGCTACAAACCCTGCGGGCATCACGTTGGAGTGTCGAGGAGGGAACGACCTGGTTGTTTAGTAGGATTGCAGTGAAGGACGCCGCGCGATTGGTACGGCGGGCGCGTACGGGAGAGCGGCACTTTATCGCCGATCTCGAGGTGGCGACCGATGGGGCGGGGCGGTTGACGTTGCGGATGTGCGACGGCACGCGCCCGCCCGACTTTCCGGCGGTCGCGGTGGCTCACTCGGCCGGCGCGATCGTGGCGCTGGCGGCCGAGAGGGCCTGGTGTGGCGTCTCGATCATTCGGATCGCCGATGCCAGGCCGGACGAGCTCGATCTGGACGGCGAGGAACGGGTTTTGGTCGCACAGTGGGGGGCAGCGCCCCAGGTGGCAGCGGCCTGGGTCATGGCGGCGCGCGAAGCGCTTCGCAGCGGGCTGGGGGCGGTGTTGGTGCCCCGAGGGAGCATGCTTCGCGTGCGGGCGCTGGACCAGGCGGCGGGGCTTGTCGAACTGGTGCTCGATTCGTCGCTAGCGGATGTTTACGCCGATCTGATGGGGTGTCGCCTGGTGGTGCGCATCGTGGCAGAGAGCGACCAGGTGATTGGCACCATTGTTGCGCCGCTGGCGGGAGAAACACCATGACCACGGCGAGTGACGTGTTGGCCGAAATTTGTCGGATGGTGTGTGAGATGTCGAATTGCGATCGGTCGGTGGTTGGCGAACATACGCGGTTCTTTGCCGACCTGGGATTGGGCTCCATCGACGCCATCGTGTTGGGCGAAAAACTGGAAGAACACTACGGGCGAGTGCTGGGATTTGCCGAGGGCTTGGCGGCCTGGGCCCAGAGAGGCCACGACGATGTGTCGCTAGCCGAACTCGCGGCGTTTGTGCAGTTGCAGTTGGCCACGGAAGCCCAGGAGCGCTAAGCCATGCCTCGCCTGCGATTGACGAGCCACGAGGCGCATTACCAGCAACAAGGTCGCGGCCGCGACGTGTTGCTGGTACACGGTTTCACTAGCAACTTGGCGATGTGGATGTTTGGTGGCGTGACCTCGGCCCTGGCGCGGGATTTTCGAGTTACCAGCTATGATCTGCGGGGCCACGGCGCAAGTTCAGCGCCTGCGAGGGGCTATACCTCGGCGGATTTGGCGGCCGACTTGATCGAATTGCATGCGGCGTTGGAACTGGAACCAGCCTGGTGCGTCGGTCATAGCCTGGGTGGGGTCGTGGCGATGCACGCGGCGCTGTTGGCGCCGCAGTGCATCGGGGGCGTGGTGCTGAGCGACAGCTATTTTCCGGGCCTGGCCTCGTTCGAGCCCGAGATGCCCCAGGCCGACGTCTGGGTGCAGTTGGGGCAACAGATGGCCGCGGCGGGGCACGACATTGGACCGACCGTGGACTTCCGTCGTTTGCTCGATGCCATTGCGATTCTCGACGCGAACGCCGTGGCGGTATTGCGCGAGCGGATGGGCGCGCCGGCGGCGCGCTGGCTATCACAACTGCGCCCCTTGGCGGCCACGAGCGCGGCGGAGGAGGCGTTCCTGCCGGCCGGTTTGGGAGAGGCGGAGATTGCGCGGGTATACCAGCCGGTGTACGCGCTGTACGACGAGCACACGCCGTTCCTGGCGACATGGCATTGGTTGCAGGCGAATCTTCCAAGTTGTACTGGGGCACGCGTGCCGGGGGCCGCGCACCTGGCGCTGTTGGAGAATCCGTCGGTGTTTATCGAGATGGTGCGGGACTGGCTGTGGTTGCAACAGGGCGACCCACGTGCGCCGCGTGCCTCAGCAACTGGGGTTGGGGAGTAGGGGACATGTGGTTTTCGACGTTCTTGCTCTTGAATTTGCTGCGGCGCAAGGCCCGGTCGTTGTTGACCGCGGCGGGCATGGCGATCGCGGTGGGTACCACGGTGGCGCTGTTGGGGGTGGCCTCGAGTTTTGAACAGGCCAGCGTGCAGTCATTTTCAGGGCGCGGTGTGGATGTCGTGGTGTTGGAGGACGGGATACTTGACCAGCTTTCCAGCGACCTAACCCAGGACTATGGCCAGCGTATTCGCCAAGTTCCAGGAGTCAAGGAAGTCGGGCCTGGCCTGGTGGAACTGGTTGACTATTCGCACACCGGCACCGTGTTGAGCGTGCTGCTACAGGGTTGGGAGGCGGGTTCGTTTCTGTTCGACTCGCTGCGCGTGACCAGTGGCCGGGCGTTTCAACCTGGCGAACGGGGCGTTGTGCTGCTGGGGCAGACCTTGGCCGAGGTGTTAGGCAAGCGGGTGGGCGACTCGCTGATTATTCAACGAGAGACATTCAAGGTGGTCGGCATCTACGAGAGTTTCAACTTGTTCGAGAATGGGGCCGCGACGTTGCCGCTCGAGGAGTTGCAGCGCGTGATGGCACGCCCGGGCGGCGTGACAGGTTTCTCGGTGGTGATCGATCACAAGGGCGCAGGGGCGCACACTGTCGAAGAAGTGTGCCGGCGCATTGAAGCGCTGCCGGGCGAATCGGGTGTGCCGCTAGGTCTGTCGGCGGTACCCACCAAAGACTATGCCGACAGTGCCATGCACATTCGCGTGATTCGGGCGATGGCCTGGTCGACTTCGCTGATCGCCTTGGTGGTGGGTGCGGTGGGCACGTTGAACACGATGCTGATGTCGGTGGTGGAGCGCGTGCGAGAGATCAGCATTTTGCGGGCTATCGGTTGGAAGCGGCGCCGTGTGGCGCGTATGGTGCTGGGAGAAAGCTTGCTGCTGAGCCTGGGAGGCGCCGTGGTGGGCATCGGGGGCGCCGCGCTGCTGCTGGCATGGCTGGCGCGCCTGCCGGTAACGCGAGGATTCATTTCCGGCCAGTTGCCATTGGCCGTGGTGGGCCAGGGATTCGCGCTGGCGCTGGCCGTGGCGATCATTGGAGGCGGTTACCCGGCCTGGCGCGCTACGCGTTTGGCACCGGTGGAAGGGTTGAGCCATGAGTAAGTCGACACTGACCGTTGCGCCCGGCGAAGTATTGCTGGAAGCACGCGACCTGGTGCGCGTGTATCCGAACGGCCGTGTGAACGCGGTGCAGCATGTTTCGTTGCGCATCGAGCGGGGAGACTATCTGGCGATCATGGGGCCCAGTGGCAGCGGCAAATCGACGTTGCTGAATCTACTGGGGGGGCTCGATCGTCCGACATCCGGCGAAATTTGCTTCGGGGGGCAACTGCTGGGCGAGCATGAAAGCCTCGACGACTATCGATCGCGCGAAGTTGGATTTGTGTTCCAGTCATTTCACCTGCTGCCGACATTAACGGCCGTGCAGAACGTGCAGGTGCCGATGTTCGAGGGCCCCCTGCCAGCGCGCGCACGGCTGGCCCGGGCAGAGGAACTGCTGAAACTGGTGGGTTTATCGCATCGGCTACAGCACCGCCCCATGCAATTGTCGGTGGGCGAGCGGCAGCGAGTCGCTATCGCGCGGGCACTGGCAAACCGTCCATCGCTGCTATTGGCCGACGAGCCGACCGGCAGCCTCGATTCGCGAACGAGCGACGAGATTTTGCGGCTGTTCGGGCGCCTGCATCAAGAGCATGGTCTGACGCTCGTGGTCGTCACCCATAGCGCCGCGGTTGCGGCGGCCGCCGGGCGCGTGGCGTGGTTTCGCGACGGCCAGATTGTCGACGAACCCGAGCCCGAAATGCTGGGCCGCGCGATGTTGGCGCCCGGGAGTTCGCCATGAAGGGAATCAGCAGGAGGCTTCTGATCCTGGTGACCGTGTTGGCAGACGTATCGGCGAGCGGCTGGTCGGCGCGGGCCGGCGCGCCACCGCACTCGGAGAACGCGGTCTACGCGGAACTGCTGTCGCCTGGCGTGGCGGTCGCGGCCGCGCGGCCGGTGCCGCTGGCGGAACCAAGCATGGCGGATGGTCTCAGTGCGGGCGCGCAGCAAGCCGTGCTGGCCGAAGTGGCAGGGGTGGCATATCCGCTGGCGAGGTTTTGTCGCAACTCTCCTGTTGCACCGCAGGTGTTGCAAATGCAAGCATTTGACGACGAGCGGGGCCGGGGCCGAGTGGTCGACGTGTGGTTCATCGCCTTTGGCAAGCTCGATGCGCTGGCCGATCGCGAACTGGTCGAGCGCGCGCTCGACACCAGCGACGATGAGGAAGTGGCCAGCCAGGGCCGGGTGCTTGGGGGCCCCCAACTGGCGTCGCGCGGCATTGGTTGGGAGGCGGCACAGGCCGAATACGAGTCGTTCGCGCACGGCTCGATCGCACTTTGGAAGCGTGTTGAGATCGTGGCCACGCTGCGGTCGCTGTCCAGCCGATCGGGCGATTCGGTGATCGCTGCCGCGCAGATCGACTCACGCTTTCAAGATGACAGCGAGTTTCCGAATCGCTGGCGACCGCTTGCGGCCGACGCCGCGAATGGGAA
>CAYSXM010000258.1:0-6381 GCA_964434905.1 uncultured Pirellulales bacterium
CACCCGGCTTGCTGGTGGCCGAAGCGCTGGTCGAGGCGGGGCTGGCCAAATCGAATGGCGAGGCTCGCCGCACCTTGCAACAAGGGGGTGGCTATGTGAACAACCAGCGCGTGGCGGCCGTGGACCACCGGCTAACGCCCCACGATCTGGCAGGCCGAGGCCTGTTGGTGCTGCGCTCGGGCAAGAAGAATTACGCACTGCTGCGCTTCGTCGATTAGATCGTGCCGAATCGTCTGTACGGATCTTGCCCCGTTCGGGGCGTTCTCTCATCGCACTGCGTTCTTCTTGCTGCGGTGAACGACTGTCTTGGCCCTGCCGGCGCTTCACGCCAGGGAAAGACCGCCCCGGCCAATGCCCGCGATCGGTTGGCGCGGGGATATGGCGGCCCGGTGCGGTGGATTACAATCGGGGCCTTGCCTGGCGCTGGTTCGGGGGCCACGCCAGCGGGCACCGGGTTTTCGGGGAGCCAGTTTGCCATGCACGGCCTGATGATGGATTTCCCGCTCACACTCGCGGCCATGCTGCGGCGAGCCGAGCACTTGTTCAGCCACAAGGAAATTGTTACACGTCTGCCCGACAAGAGCACCCACCGCACGACCTATGGCGCCACCGTGCGGCGAACCAAGCAACTGGCCCTGGGCCTGCGGCGGCTGGGTTTGAAGTCGGGACAGCGCGTGGGAACATTTTGCTGGAACCACCACCAGCACCTCGAGGCCTATTTCGGCATTCCCATCGCCGGGGGCGTGCTGCACACGCTGAACCTGCGGCTGCACCCCTCGGACCTGATTTACATCGCCAACCACGCGCAGGATCAAATCGCGATTGTCGATGCCGTGCTGTGGGAGCTATTCGACAAGTTCCGCGCCCGTGTGCCGTTCAAGCACGTGCTGGTGGTCGGCGCGCCGGCCGGCCGCTTGCCCGCGGGCACGCTCGACTATGAAGCGGTGCTGGCGGCCGAGGATCCCGATCGCTTCGAGGATCCCCAGCTCGACGAACAGCAGGCCGCGGCCATGTGCTATACGTCGGGCACCACGGGTCGGCCCAAGGGGGTGTTGTATTCGCATCGCGCGATCACGCTGCACTCGCTGGCCAATGGCATGGTCGACACGCTCGGCGTGTGCGAGCGCGACGTCACGCTGCCCGTCGTGCCCATGTTCCATGCCAACGCCTGGGGCGTGCCGTTCACGGCCACGCTGGTCGGTTCCAAACAGGTGTTTCCCGGCCCGCACCTCGACCCGCCCACGCTGTTGGAAATGCTGGCGTCCGAACGCGTGACGCTCACGGCGGGTGTGCCGACCATCTGGCTGGGTATGTTGCAATTGCTCGACCAAGATCCGCGCCGCTTTGACCTGAGCAACCTGCGTGCGATGGTCGTGGGGGGCTCGGCCGCGCCGAAATCGATGATCGACGGATTCCAGCAGCGACATGGCTTGAAGATTGTGCATGCCTGGGGGATGACTGAATTGAGCCCGATGGGAACCATTGCCAACCTGCCCAGCCGGCTGGCAGATGCTCCGGCCGCCGAGCAGCTAGATTTCCGCGCGCGACAAGGCAACGCCGTGCCGCTAGTGGAAATCCGTGGACACAACGAACAGGGAACCATTCCCTGGGATGGTCAAACCATGGGCGAGCTCGAGGTGCGCGGGCCATGGATCGCGGCCAGCTACTTCGATTCGCCCGAGGGGGCCGCGTCGTTCACCGCCGACGGCTGGTTCCGCACGGGCGACATTGTGTGCATCGACCGTTTCGGTTGCATGCAATTGCAAGATCGTGCCAAGGACGTGATCAAATCGGGGGGCGAATGGATCAGTTCGGTGGCGCTGGAAGGTGCCCTGATGGGGCATCCGGCGGTGGCCGAAGCGGCGGTCATTCCCGTGGCACACCCCAAGTGGGACGAGCGCCCCTTGGCGGTGGTGGTGCTCAAGGAAGGACAAACCGCGCAGCCTAGCGAATTGATCGAGTTCCTGGCGCCGCAGTTCGCCAAATGGTGGCTGCCCGACGCCGTGGCGTTTGTCTCGCAAATTCCGCGCACCTCGGCTGGCAAGTTCTTGAAGTCGGCCCTGCGCGAACAGTTTCAAGATTATTACCAACAGCCGGCCCGCTAGCGGGCACCATCGACCAGACAGATTCTTTCAACCCCCCGGGGAGAGACTTGCCATGCCGCAACCAGTGATTATCGCCGTGGGTCGCACGCCGTTTGGCCGCCGCGACGGTGCTTATCGTGAAACCCGCCCCGACGCGTTGCTGTCGCACGCACTGCGCAGCGTGGTCGACGGCGCGGGGCTCGACCCCGCCCAGATCGAAGACGTGGTCACCGGGTGCGTGACCCAGGCCGGCGAGCAGGGTGCCAACGTGGGCCGGCTGGCCGTGCTGCTGGCGGGCTTTCCGGTCGAGGTACCAGCCGTGACCTTGAACCGGATGTGCGGTTCGAGCCAGCAGGCGGTGCATTTCGCCGCCCAAGAAGTGGCCGCTGGCGATGCCCGGTTTGCCATCGGCTGTGGTGTGGAACACATGACCCGCGCGCCGATGTTCAGCGATTTAGGAGGGCTCGACAAGCTCAACCCCGAGCTGTTCGAACGCTTCGAGCTGATCCACCAGGGCGAAAGCGCCGAGCGGATGGCCGACAAATGGCACGTCACCCGGCAAGATTGCGACGAGTATTCCATGGAGAGCCATCGTCGGGCGAGTGCCGCGGCACGCGAGGGGCGAAACAAGGAAATCGTTCCCAGCCCGGGGATCGACGCGCAGGGGAACCAGGTTACCTTGGCGCGCGACGAAGGAATTCGCGACAAGCTCGACCCGGCCAAAATCGCCAGCCTGCCCACGGTGTTTCGTCCCGACGGGGGCGGCGTGGTCACGGCGGCCAACAGTAGCCAAATTTCCGACGGCGCGGCGGCCGTGCTGGTGGGCGACTTGGAAGTGGCCCAGGCCCAGGGGCTGAAACCCCGCGCCCGATTCCTGGCCCGGGTCGCGGTGGGCGACGACCCCACCTTGCAATTGTCCGGGGTGATTCCGGCCACGGTCAAGGCGCTGGCCCGCGCTCGGCTGTCGATTCAAGACCTGGATTGGATCGAAATCAACGAGGCGTTCGCATCGGTGGTGTTGGGCTGGGCGCGCGAGCTGAAACCCGACCTGGCCAAGGTGAACCCTTGGGGGGGCGCAATCGCGCATGGCCATCCCCTGGGTGCCACGGGCGCGGGGCTGATGGCCAAGCTGGTCACCGGCTTGGAAGCGACCGGCGGCCGGCTAGGGTTGCAAGTCATGTGCATCGGACACGGCATGGCCACGGCCACGATCATCGAGCGCATGTAAACCGCGCCCGCGCGAAGCTTGTCGTGTGTCGCGACTACCGCGCCATGCGCACACGAATACCAGTCGTGTGCGGTTGGTCGTTAGGGTCGCGCGCGGTTGCTAGAGTTGGTAGAGCACCTCCTCCCTAAAGCGAGGGCAATGGCACCCAACCCCGCTCGCACGTCGAATGCGTGGCGTGTTTGCTGGCCGCGGGACCCGCTGGTTTCTGAGTGATGGGACCGAGAAACAATGACCTGAGCAATTCGTTTCGGGTACCACTGGCTTTGCGCAGCGCGATTGCAATTGTCTAGGACTCGTCAACAGGACGACGGTCACTGCACGAGCGACGTAAGTCGTTATTCTGCGAGCCGTGCGGAGCTGTGCTCCGCACTTGGTGAGGTTGAATAATGCCACGCTAGCATTTTTCAACGGAAGACTGGTCAACCCCGCACCCGCGGCGACCGTGCGCTACGACCGCTGCCGTTCGCGCAACCGAGCACTGACCCGATCCAGCAAGGCCCGCTCTTCGGGCGAGAGTCCCGCCAGGCCCGATGCATGGACCCGGGCCAGAATTTCGTCGACCTTCTGGTCGTCTTCCTCGGCCTGGCGACGCTGCAGGGCCACCTTGGCCTCGCGCCGCTCATCCAGCCATTGGCGCACCGGACCCGGTTTCGGCGGCGCCGCGGTTTTCGTTCCCACCGGCAAGCCCGACAGGGCCGCGGCAAACTCGAAGTCGGACTTCCGCTGTCGCGGGTCGTGGCCACGCAGGCGGTCGAGGTCCTGCTTGGCGCTAAAGTGTACGAACACGCCCAAAAGCACCAATGGCAATAGCGCGAATGGATAGCTCGACTGCACCCAGACGCCGGTCAGGCACAACAGCAAAGCCACCACCGAGGCAACGTGCCGCACGCGAACTACCGCCGTGCGGAACCCCAATTGCTGCCAGAACAAGGCACGCAGCACCCGGCCGCCATCGAGCGGCTCGGCGGGCAACAGGTTCATTAACCCCAAGACCCAGTTGGTCCAAAACACCAGCTTCAAGACATCCAACAGCCCCACGGCCCCGGCCGGCGTGGGGGGGCGAAGCGGATTGCAGATTTCACCCAGGGGGGTTTGAATCCAGGCCAAGACCGGCGCGCACACGCAACACACGCCAAAATTTACCAGCGGCCCCGCCGCGGCGGTAATCAACTCGGCATGGGGTTCGTGCGGCACGCGCACCGGCGCCAGTCCGCCCAACGGCCAAAGGTGGATTTCATCGGCACGGCCCCCCAATCTGCGAGCCGACAAGGCATGCCCCAACTCGTGCGCCAGCACGCTGGCCAGCAACACGGCCATCGCTCCGGCCGCGTACCACCCCAGATCGGGGTCGGCGGCTACCGACTGCTGCCAGGCAAACACGCCACACAGCAAAAACAACACGTGCAGATACACGCGCACGCCAAACAGCCGCCCCAGCGACAGGTTCCAACCCAGGAGGTCGCGCATGGAAAAACGCCACCCAGAGAATGCCATGTTCAAGGGTCGAAACCCCAGCTAACCGCCGCAACACACTCGGTCCGGCAGTCGTCCTAGGGCCGCCTTGTGCATCTTATCCACGGGCTACGGCCAGGGCAATTCTGCAATGGGCCAGGAAAAAAACGCTCGCCACATTGCCCCCTCCCCCCGGGGCATGTTACAAGCCCTGGCAGCCTGTTGCTTTATTCAACAGGCTGCGACGTCGCAGGGATGCGATGACAGAATCGCGACGTAAGTCGTTATTCTGCGAGCCGTGCGGAGTCGAACTCCGCACTTGGCGAGGAGCGAAAAATGCCACGACGGCATTTTTTCAACGGTCTGCTAGGCTGGCGTTCTCTCGTCGAACTATGCCCCTGCCGCGCGGAAACCTGGCGATGCAACCAACTTGGCCCCTGTTGTTCCAGGCCCGCAAATTCCGCGTGGTACTCAAGTCGGTAATATCGCCGCGCGGCATCCAACACCAGCGCGAGGTCATCGAACACCCGGGCGCTGTGGTCATCTTGCCATTTCTGGATCAGAACCATGTCTGTCTGATCCGTAATTTTCGTGTCGCGGTGGAGCAAACGTTGCTCGAATTGCCCGCCGGAACCCTGGAACCCGATGAGGATCCAACCGTAACGGCCCATCGCGAGCTGCTGGAGGAAACCGGCTACCGGGCGGGCCACATGCAACGCCTGGCCAGTTTTTGGATGTCACCCGGCATACTCAGCGAGCGAATGCATTTGTTCTTGGCCACCGATTTGCAGGCCGGCCCCGCACGACCAGAAGCGGACGAGGAAATCGAGTTGTGCCCGCTGGCCTGGCCCGCAGCGCTAGCCCAGGTGGCGCGTGGCGAAATCCAAGACGCGAAGACCATCGCCGGTCTGCTGTTCCACGAACAATTTGGCCGCTCCTTGGAACGGCCGACGTGACCTCTCACCGCCCCCTGGCCGCGCGCTCTAGCAGACTCTGATGAATTATTTCGCACATGGCCACCGGTATCTCGATCGGCCCTGGTTTCTGGCTGGAACCGCGGTGCCCGATTGGTTGAATGTCTGTGATCGTCGAGTCCGCGTGCGCACAAAGCACGCGCTGGCCTATTGCGGCGACCCCGACCCCCAGGTAGCCGCTCTGGCCCAAGGCATCGTGCAGCACCACCACGACGATGCCTGGTTTCACACGACGCGTGCGTTTATCGAGTTATGCTGGGAACTTACCGACCACATTCGCCAGGTATTGCCCGGCGACGAGGGCTTTCGGCCAAGTTTTCTGGGACATATTCTGATCGAGTTGCTGCTCGACGCGGAACTGGTCGCCGACGACCCAAGCCGGCTGGAAACCTATTACCAGGTGTTGGCGTCGCTCGACCCTCAGGCGGTCGAAGCGGCCGTGAATCGGCTGGCCCCGCGGCCTTGTTCGGGTTTGGCAGCGCTCCTGCCGTGGTTTTCCCCAGAGCGATTCTTGTCAGACTACTCGCAAGACGCGACACTGACCCGGCGGTTGAACCAGATTCTCAAGCGCGTGCGGTTACCCGAACTGCCAGCAGAGTTCGCCGAGGTGCTGCCCCGTGCTCGCCAGCGGGTCGGCGCGCGG
>CAYSXM010000259.1:0-6374 GCA_964434905.1 uncultured Pirellulales bacterium
GGTAGAGGTCCCAGTTGATTTTCACGTGCGAGGAGTTGACTTCGCGACAAATGCGCACGGCGGCAGGGCTGCCGTAAAGGCAATGGCCCTTGTGGTCGACGCGGATGTTCATCGGTTCCAGAATCAGCATCACGTCCTCGCGTTCGGCGATGGGGGCGGCACGTTTGAGGGCGGTGATGATCTGGGCGTGCATCTCTTCCTGGGCGACACCCTTGATATCGTTGCCACCGACGACGGTCATCATCTTGCACTTCAAGCGGTGGGCCACCTGGCAGCCGTCTTCGACCGCCTGAACGAACTTGTCATGATGCTTGGGATCGTTCATGCCGGGGACGAACCCCCAGGCGGTGAATTGTGCGATTTCCAATTGTTTTTCGGCACACAGGGCAGCGATTTTGTCGAGGTCCTTTTGCTTGGGGCGCCAGTCCCAGAACTCGACGGCGGGAAACCCGAGCGCGGCCGCCTGCTCCAAGCGTTCGAGAAAGGGGCGCTTGGTCCACCACATTTCCACGTTGACGGCAAAGCGCGTGTTGCGGGTGCGGCCCGGCAGTGCCCCGTCGGCGGTGGCCGGCCGCTGGTCAGCCGCGGACAGCAACGAGCTGGAACCGAGGGCCGCCAGGCTGGCTGTGCCGGCGGCCGTACCAAGCAGGTGGCGACGATCGAAGCGGTACATGGCAGCTCCTGGCGGGAATCGTGCGGCGACACTCGGCAACCCGTGCCGGCCCACTGGGGGGTGCTACTGACCGGCGGCCGTGGTCGAGGTGGCTGGCTTGCGCGCGGGCAAGTGTTGCTGCAGGAAATCAAAGATCATGATTTTCGAGCGTTCGAGTTCGGCACCCTCCCAACCGTGGCCGGCGCCGAAAATTAGTTCCATGCGGCCCGGCACGCCTTTGCGGGCTAGCGCCACACCCAGGCGGACCGATTGATCGTAGGGGACCAGCAGGTCGTGCGTGCCCTGCAGAATGAGCATGGGGGCGTCGCCGCGACTGACATAGGTCAGCGGCGAGGCGTCCTTGTAGGCAGCGGGCTGTTCGTCGGGTGTGCCGCCCAGCAGGTCTTCGAGAATGCGTAGATCTTGCCGCACCAATTGGGCCAGGGCGCGTCCCTTGCGCTGGTGTTCGAATTCGGCGACCATGTCGGCGGGTCCGAAGAAATTCACCACGGCCTGCACACGGCTGGACTGATCGGACCAGCCACCTTGGCCTTCGTGCCCGTCGTCGGCGCCCATCACGCCCAAGAGCGCGGCGAGGTGCCCTCCGGCCGAACCGCCCAAGGCGGCGATGCGTCGGGGATCCACACCCAGTTCGGAAGCGTGGGCGCGCATCCAGCGAACGGCGCACTTGCAATCTTCGATTTGTGCCGGCCAGCGATGTTCGGGGGCCAGACGATAGTCGATCGTAGTGGCGACGAAACCCGCGGCGGCCAGGCCGCGGACCACCTCGGTAAAGTCGTTACGGCTGCCGAGCGACCAGCCGCCGCCGTGAATGCAGACCACGCCGGCCGTGGGTTCGGTTAGCCCCTTGGGGCGCGCGACGTGCTGCAACAACTTCACCTCGCCCCCGGCGCCGAACTCGACATTTTCTTGAAACTCGACCTCATAGGGGGCCGCCGGAAGATCGGCGAGGGCAGCCGCCCGGGGAGCCGTGACCAGTTGCAGGGCGAACAGCCCCAGGGCACACCACGAACGTCGCAACATGACGCCCACCTTGATTTGACGAGGAATGAAAATTGTGGCAAACGCCCCGCAACATTCCGGCCGCTAGGGTCATCGGGCTCGCTGCGCTGCTCCCCGCCAATTGACCAAGTCGGCCGGGGGGGCACGCAGCGATACCTGGTGAACTTTCCATCGTGGGGCCGTCGGAGGGCTGCCTGGTAGCATAAACTGCGAACTGGCCAGGCAACAGTGTCGACCCCGACCGGGGGTCCGCGGGGCCCCCGAGCCCATTGGCCCGGGCTGGTGCCGGCCGGGTGTGGCGAGTCGATGGCTGGGCCCAGTTGCCAGGTATTCGCGGGGGGTTTCCAGAGATGAGCGGGGGATCATGCGATGTGGATTTTCGATGCACACCTCGACCTGAGTATGAACGCGCTGGAGTGGAACCGCGATTTGACGCGGACGGTGGCCCAGATCCGGGCCCGCGAAGCAACGGCGACAGACAAACCCGACCGGGGCCGGGGCACGGTCGCCTTTCCTGAAATGCGGGCAGGCGGCGTGGGAATGTGCGTAGCGACGATGATCGCGCGGTACGTGAAACCGGCCAATCGCCTGCCGGGCTGGCATAGCCCAGAAATTGCCTGGGCGCAAACTCAGGGACAGTTGGCCTGGTATCGGGCAATGGAAGCGGCGGGGCAACTCGAGGCGGTGACCAATCGAGCGACACTCGAGCGGGCGGTGGCGCGGTGCGAAGGGGGATCGCCGGGGGGCACCGTAGCGCAGCCCATCGGTTACGTGTTGAGCCTGGAGGGGGCCGATTCGATCGTCAGCCCCGCGCACCTGGAACAAGCCTATGCACAGGGGTTGCGGGCGGTGGGCCCAGCGCACTATGGGCCGGGCACCTATGCACAGGGGACACACGCCAGCGGTGGCCTGGGTCCGCGCGGGCGCGAACTGCTGGACGAGATGGCCCGGCTGGGAATCATTCTCGACGTCACGCATTTGTGCGATGAAAGTTTTGCCGAGGCGCTGGAACACTTCCCAGGACGCGTGTGGGCGAGCCATTCGAATTGTCGGGCCTTGGTGCCGCACGACCGGCAGTTCACCGACGAGCAATTGCGGCTGCTGATTCGCCGGGGCGCGGTGATCGGCGGCGTGCTCGACGCCTGGATGCTAGTGCCCGGTTGGCAACGGGGCGTGACCACGCCGGAGTCGTCTGGCGTGCGCCTGGAGCACCTGGTCGAGCACCTGGACCACGTGTGCCAGTTGGCGGGCAACGCGCGGCACGTGGGCGTGGGGAGCGATTTGGATGGCGGGTTTGGTCGGGAACAGGGGCCTGGCGACCTCGACACGATTGCCGATTTGGCACGGCTACCAGGTTTATTGGCGGCGCGCGGTTTTTCGCCAGCCGACGTGGCCGCGGTCATGCACGGCAACTGGGTGCGTTTCTTGCGGGAAAGCTGGCCCGACCTTGAAGCTGCATGATGCAACCTGAATTATTCATGAGCCTTCTGCCGCGCGGAGCCGAAGTTCAGGAATGGTTCTGGTTTAGCAAAATATCGCAGGCTATTGCGACGCCGGCCGCGGAGCCGCGGCTTGCCGGGGGGCTGGGCCTAGTTTGGCCCGGGGTGCCGGCGGAGGTGGCGCGCCAGCGGTAACCGGCACCACATCTTCGATGCGGCGTTTCCAATCGCGGGGGGCGCGGGGCGCCGCGAAATCGCCTTTCAGAAAGCCCAGCGGGTCGTTGATCACCACGTCGAGGAACTGGTGTACGGTGCGGTCTTGCCCGTTGGGCAAGTGGATGCGCACGGCCGAGGGGAGCATTTGCTGTGCGTCGAGTATCATTTCGGCACGCTGGAAGTTCGCGGCATCTTCGCGGCGGCGCGGAAAGGCTTCCAGCCAGATTTCGTGGGTGCGGTCGGCCGGCGGCTGTGCCAGGCGCAGGAAGTAGCGCTCCTTCAGTTTGGTAGCGTTGGAGCTAAACACAAATGGCAACGGTCCGTCCTCGATGGCCTGGCCCTGCATCTCAGGAGGCAAACGGCGTTCGACCAACTCTTTCTGCGAGGCGACGAACTCGAATATGGCCAAGCCATCGCTGACCCAGTACTCGGCCCACTCCTCGGTGCCGGTCGGCTTGACGCGATACAACGCCTCGGCAGGCTTGCGATAGCGCAGCTCGCCTTCGGTATAGGTGGTTGTCTTGAAAACGTCGTTGAACTCCCAACGCCGCAGAGTGCACTTGAACGTGCGAATGGTCTGGGCACGCTGTTCCCAGCCAGAGAGCACCTGGTCGAGCGCCGCTTGTTGCGGCGCAGTAAGTTGAAACGGAGGGGGCAAGACTTCACCCACCCCGGTTCCGCCAGGGGCGGCCGCCGCGACGGGCGGCGCGGCGGCATTGGACGGCGGTCGCCGAGCGGCTTGTGGCGCGCGGGGCGGCGCTTGCGCCGACGCGGAAGCCCACGACCAGACCAGGGCGATCGCGGTCCACAGTGCGAGCCGGGCCGGGTGTGCCGCGTGGCGTTCCATCGCTTCGCATCGGCGTCCAAACGCCGCTCCAGAGGGCCGGCCCGGCAAAGGGCCGGGCGGGGGGATTCTAACCAAGTGACGCGCTTCGACCCAAGACCGATTGAACGGCACCCCGACCGCTTCCCACAGCCTGGCAACTTGCAACCGGCAGAACGGCAAAGGCGGGCATCCTGGCCTATTTATGGCGCGCAGCGGGTCGGCATTCGGTCACGGTAGGAGGCCTGCCTGTTCGGCGGCAGGGGTGGCGGTTGCGCCAAACTCTGGGTCGCGAGTCGAGGGATCGGGCAGGTCGGTCGGGTCCGCGAGAGAGTCGGTCGCAGTGTGCTCTGCCTGGGAATCTGAGTTTTCCTGGTGGCTGGTGCCTTCCGCCGCTGAGCCAGCTTCCGGGGAGTTTTCGAGCAGTTCTTCCGTCGAGAACACGCCGTCGTGCTGCGTTTGTGCCAGGCGCACCAAGAGCAGCTTTTGTTCGCGGGGGCCTTCGCCATCGGTGGACACGCCGAAGAAGCCCGCTGCCAGACTGCCCGACTGATCGGTCCGCGTGCCCAGCACAAGGATTTCTCCGGGTGCCAGCGATGTGACCACGCGCAGGGGGTCGAAGGTCTGCCGTTGGCGGCTGGTTTCAAACATGACCATCCCCATTTCTGGCCGCGGGGTCAAACGCGGCCGCAGTTCGCCATGGTGGACCTCTGGCAATAGTTCGATTTCGACGGTGCCATCGGCCTGGGGAAGTGCGCGCAGAGCGAAATGGCATTCGGCCTGGCGATAGTCTCGCCCTTGAAGCGCACCGTCGCCGGAGTATTCCAGAACCGGCAGGCGTGCGTAGTTCGACGAGGCCACCACGTCGATCCGCTTGCCGCGGCGAGTTTGCACGTGCCGGCTAGAGACCGCCGATTCGTGATCCAGTTCGGTGATGGTTTCCAGTTCCCCAGGCGACCCCAGCGCGGTGGTTGCAAGTTGGCGCGCCAAAGCGTCGGGCAAATAGCCGCTCAGTACGCCCACCCGAAAGCCTTGTGCATCGAGCCGCAGGCGCGTGGAGCGATCGATCTGTTGCTCGTCGATTTCTCGCCACAGGTCGTCGCCCAGGTCGACCTGTCCCCAGGGAAAACGGACAAAGGTGATCTCGAGCGCCACGCTGTCATCAAACATCTTGACCGGGACCAACGGCGAGCGTCCGGGCGTGTCCCATTGCGCGCAGCCAGCGACGACGACCAGACCCAAGGCCAGCCTGAGGCCAACGACAATGTGAAACGCGCGGGGGAAAACCATGGACACCTGCGTCCGACGCGAGGGACCGCCCCGGGGAGAAATTGACGAAGACCGCCGACCGGCCCGGGTAAAAATTCGCGGTGCCAACCGACGGCACCCGGACCGTGGGGCGGGCGGACAGTACGGTGGGCCGGAGTGTCTGTCAACGTCGAGCTGGCAGCACTGCTAGCAGCACGTTGAGTTTTTCAACGGACTGTTAGCAATCGGGGGCCGGATGCAGCCGGGGCCGGCGATATCGCACACCATGGATGGGTCCGCAAGCGGCTTTCAGGCCTGCAAAATCGTAGTTCAGAAACTCGAGGACCTGGGCAGGCGGATTCCGGCACAGATAGCGTTCAACCAGGTGGGTCAGGTGGGAATCGAAGACTTTCCGGGAATGAGAATGGGCGAAACAGCGGCCCGCGTGGCGGCGTAGGTCGCCGTTGAACTGGGGGCTGATGTGCCAGAGTTCGTGGAACACCGTGACCAGTTTTTCCTGAAACGACTGGTTTTGAAAGCGGGGCAGTACAAAGGTCAGCAAGTACAGCATTTCGCGGCCCTGCTCGTCTTGCACGGCCTCGATGCGCCAGCGCCGACCACGGCGCACTTGCTCGCGCGCTCCATCGAGGAAACGCAGCGGCGTCAGGCTGGCTTGTACACCACCGCGGCTGGGCGACCGGGCTTGCACCGTGCCGATGGCCACCTGATCGAGCACGATGTGTGACAATTCGGGCACGCCAGCACAGGCATGGGCGCACAGGCGGCGCATGGCCACCGTGAAATCGAACCGCGGCTTTAGATCTGGAGGCGAAGGGAAAGTCATCGCACACTCTCTTGCTCGAGTGCGACGGGCACACCTGCACGTTGTGCGTTTCCTCAGCCCGAATTATTCCTGAGCCTTCTGCTGCGGAACCGCACGTGTCGCATCTGCTGCGTCAAACGGCAATCGGCC
>CAYSXM010000260.1:0-6354 GCA_964434905.1 uncultured Pirellulales bacterium
ACGGTCAACGGCGTCTGGGTTGCAGCCGGTTGCACGTCTATGGCCAGGCGTTCGGCAGTGCCATGGTGGGGCGCTTCCGCGGCAGTTATCTGCAAACCAACACGTTTGCGCCCGTGCAAGCCAGCACTAGTTGGACCGACGACCGCGTGGTCCCGGTGTTGGAATACGAGCTGGGCCTGGGCTGGCAGTCGAGTGGAGGTGGCCTGCGCTTGCGAGCCGGCTACCTGATGGCGGCCTGGTACAACACCGTGACCACACCCGAGTATATTCAAGCCGTTCAGACTTCGAACTATGTCGACGTGAGCGACACGCTGGTATTCGACGGTCTCTCGACTCGCGTCGAGTATCGGTGGTAGGCGTTCTGTTCGCCCCCGCGCTGCGACGTCCCTCGTCGCGGCCACAAGCGTCACTCCCGCGGAACCGAGCCGGTGTCTACTCGCCGGCTCGGTTCTTCTGTTGATAGATCGAGGTAGCTGGCGCGGTTCGCGACGAACAGGCCAGTTCGCAGACAGTTTGAGTATTGTCAAAGGCCAGGCTGCAACGATGTCCGGTGATGCATTTGACGTGATCGTCGTGGGTTGCGGAGCCGTCGGCAGTGCCACGCTGGCCGAGTTAGCTCGGCGAGGCCTGCGGGCGATCGGTGTCGACCGATTTGGTCCCGCGCACGGACGAGGCAGTTCGCACGGCCAAACTCGCCTGATTCGGCAGGCCTATTTTGAGCATCCCGACTATGTGCCCTTGGTCCAACGCGCCCAGACCCTGTGGGACCAACTAGCGCAGGAAACCGGCCGCCGGCTGTTTCACCAGGTAGGATTGTTGCAATCTGGCCCCGCCCAGGGGGTGGTGGTGCCCGGCGTCCGGCGAAGCGCCCAGGAACATGGCTTGACCGTCGAAGACCTATCGCCCCGAGAAGCGATGCAGCGGTGGCCGGGGTTTCGCGTGCCCGACGGCTGGGTCGTGGCCTATGAGCCCGGGGCGGGTTATTTGCGAGTCGAGGCAAGTGTTCTAGCGCAATTGTCGATCGCCGAGAGGCATGGCGCTCGCCTATGTCTTGGAGAAACGGTCATCGGCTGGCGCGTCGAAGGCGATGGCGTGGTCGTCATCACTGAATCCAAACAATTGCGCGCCGCGCGCCTGGTGGTCGCGCCTGGTGCCTGGGCCTCGCGCCTGTTGCCCGGCGTACCGATTGCCTGGGAAGTGCGTCGAAAACCACAATTCTGGTTCGCGGTGGACCCCGACCGGTTTCGAGCCGACAGCGGAACACCCGCTTTCTTGTTCGAGTGCGCGCAGGGGGTGTTTTATGGTTTCCCGCAGATCAATCGCGGCGATTTAAAAGTAGCCGAGCACACCGGCGGACAGGTGGTTCTAGACCCGGCGACCGTCGATCGTGAAATGCTTGCGGAAGAGCGAGACCGCGTGGTCGCCTTTTTACAAACTCACTTGCCCGGCGTGGGGCCCGCGTTGAGGATGCACAGCGTATGCCTGTACACCATGACCCCTGACGAGCATTTCGTGGTCGACCGCCATCCAACACATTCGCAGGTCGTATTCGCGGCAGGTCTTTCTGGCCACGGATTCAAGTTTGCACCCGTGCTAGGAGAAGCGCTGGCCGATTTGGCCACGCGCGGTGCCACGAGCTTGCCAATCGGCTTCTTGGTGGTCAATCGCCAGGGATTAACGACTTGCGCGCCGCGCTGAGGCCTCGAATGGCGAACTGGACAGCCGGCGGAAAACGCCCATTGTCGGCAGCGCGCCATGGAAATACGGCTCGCGATGGCGTAGCCTATCGTTCGTGCAGCCGCAAAGCCGACTAAGTCGCTGGGGCGCGGAGCAGCGCGTCCTCGATTTCCGAACGAGTTGTGACCCATGAGCGACGATTTCCAGGCCCCCGTGGCGGCCTCTTCTACTCCGTGCGATTCACAGCGCGTTCGTTGGTGGCCCGCGGTAATCGTGCTGGTGGGTGCCGGAGTCGCAGGGGGTCTGCTGTGGACGCCCGGTCTGGTGGAACCGGGGCGCCGCAACCTGGCCACGCAGGTGCTGGCGGCGATCGGTGTGGGTGCCATGTTGCTGTGGGCACTGCTGCTGTCGCGTATGGCATGGCGCACCAGGGGAATGGCGCTGGTGGCAACGTTGTTGGCGGCCTGTGCGGTGGCGGCAACCGTGCGGGTCGAAGGGCTGCGTGGCGACTTGTGGCTCGACCTGGCCTGGCGCTGGTCGGCGCCGCGGCCGACCGCGGCGTTAGCGGATACTGAGACCGACGCGGTCGATCTGACCCAAACCACCGACTATGATTTTCCACAATTTCTGGGCCCGGACCGTTCGGCGGTGGTAGCCAACGCGGATTTCAGCACCGATTGGGACGCGCAGCCACCGACCGTCGTGTGGCGTCAGCCAATCGGCCAAGCCTGGTCGTCATTCGTCGTGGTGGGGCAGTTTGCACTCACCCAAGAACAAATCGAGGGGCGGGACTGTACTACGTGCTACGAGTTGACCACGGGGCGCCGGCGTTGGAAGTCGGTGGATGAGAACACGCCCACTTACAATTCGGTGGTGGCTGGCGATGGGCCGCGTGCCACGCCGACCGTGGTAGATGGCAAAGTCTTCGCCATGAGCGTTTCGGGGCGCCTGCGATGTCTCGATGGCAGTCGCGGTGAATTGCAGTGGTCTGCCGATGTATTGGCCGACCACCAGGCGCAGCCGCTCATGTGGGGAACCTCGTGCTCGCCCTTGGTGGTCGACGACCTGGTAGTGGTCGGCGTGGATCGCCCCCTGGCTGAAGGGGAAGCAGCACGCGACGGCCACTCCTGCTTGGCGGCGTATCGTCGCGACACTGGAAAAGAAGCTTGGCAGGCCCGGGGCGACGCGGCCGATTTTTCATCGCCCGTACTCGCCACCCTAGGAGGGCAGCGGCAGATTCTATTTCTCAGCAAGCGGTTCGTGGCCGGGTACGATCCGCGTGACGGCCGCCGGTTGTGGAAACACGATTGGAAGAACCCTGAATCGAATGTTTGCAACCCCGTGCCGGTGGACGATGCACACCTGTTCGTCAGCAGCGGATATGGTTGGGGAGCGGCGCTGTTGGCGGTCACTCGCGACGCCGATGGTCGGTGGCAGGTCAGTGAGACCTGGCGAAACAAACAACTCAAGGCAAAGTTCACCAACGTGGTGGTCTACCAAGGCCAGGTGTACGGACTCGACGATGGCATTCTGACCTGCCTCGACGTGGCCACGGGCGAGCGGCGGTGGAAGAAGGGCAGATATGGTCATGGCCAGGTGCTGTTGGCTGGCGGTACGTTGATTGTTCAGGCGGAAACGGGCGAAGTGGTCCTGGTGGCAGCCGACCCCAGCGAAATGCGCGAACTCGGTCGGTTTGCCGCGTTGGAAGGCAAGACCTGGAACAACCCCGCGCTCAGTCGCGACCTGCTGTTGATACGGAACGACCAGGAGGCGGTTTGCCTGCGGCTGGCTCCACCCACAACGCCTTGAGAAGCAAGCCGCCGGTCAAGTTGATCTATAGGCGAACTGATCGCCAGGCCAATATCTCTGGTACTCTCGGCCGACCCAAGCTGCTGGCATCGACAAATTCGTCGGCGAACTGGTTGACGCTGCGGAACAGGCCCGGTAGCCTCAGGAGTCTTTCCCATCTGGCAGTTGATATCAGAACTGGCCAGCGGGAACACTGCTAACTGGTCCTGGTTGTTGGGGCGAGGCGGCTGTCTGGAACCGGGGCTGGCCAGCGGTCGCGGTCGGTTCGGCTAGCGGGCCGGGTAACTTGATCTGTTACCAATCGGCCGGCGCGGGCTCGGCAGTGGTCGCAGACATGCGCGTGGCGAAAGTACTCGGTAATGCGTCAGATACTTCGATCGCGACTTGACCGACAGAGTGGTTCGTTCTGCGCCAACCGCGAGTCGATGCTTTCCAAGCTCGACGAGTTGAATCAACTGCTGGCGCAGGCCCGAGCAGGCGGCGGCGCGAAATATGCTACGCGGCACCATCAGCGTGGCAAACTCCTTCCGCGCGAGCGGATCGAGTTGCTGCTCGATCGCGATACGCCCTTCTTGGAACTATCTGCCACCGCCGCGGCTGGCACCGAATATACCGTGGGCGCTTCGGGCGTGAGCGGCATTGGCGTGGTTTCTGGTGTCGAGTGCCTGATCACTGCCAGCGACCCCACGGTCAAGGGCGGAGCGGTCAACCCCTTCGGCCTCAAGAAAACCATGCGTTCGCTGGAAATTGCGCGGCGCAATCGGCTGCCGCTATTGTTTTTGGTCGAATCGGGTGGGGCCGACTTGCCGAAGCAAGCAGAAATTTTTGTACCTGGCGGAGCCGTGTTCAAGGAGCTGACACAGCTTTCGTCGATGGGCATTCCCACGGTGGCGCTGGTGTTTGGAAACAGCACGGCTGGGGGTGCGTATAACCCCGCGATGTGCGATTACACCGTGTTCGTCAAGGGCAAGGCCAAGGTGTTTTTAGGGGGCCCTCCGCTGGTGAAAATGGCTACTGGCGAAGAGGCCGACGACGAAGAATTGGGCGGCGCGGAGATGCATGCCAAGGTGTCGGGATTGGCCGACGCGCTGGCGGTTGACGAGCCTGACTGCCTGCGGTTGGGCCGGCAGATCATCGCCAATCTGCAGTGGCGCAAGTTGGGCCCCGCACCGGCCAGCGAGGCACCGGAGCCGTTGTATGACGCGGAAGATCTGCTGGGGCTAGCGCCGGCCGACTTGAAGATTCCGTGCGACGTGCGAGAGGTGCTAGCCCGCTTGGTCGACGGCTCGCAATTCGATGAGTTCAAGCCGCTGTATGGGCCAAGTTTGGTGACGGGTTGGGCTAGCATCCATGGCTATCCGGTTGGCGTATTGGCCAATGCGCAGGGGGTGCTGTTCTCGGAAGAATCGCAGAAGGCAACGCAGTTCATCGAACTGGCCAATCGGCGAGATATCTCACTGTTGTTCGTGCAGAACGTGACGGGCTATATGGTGGGCAAACGATACGAGCAAGGAGGCATCATCAAGCACGGAGCGATGATGATCAACGCGGTTTCCAACAGCAAGGTCCCGCACCTCACGCTGCAAATTGGCGCTTCGTACGGCGCCGGCAACTATGGAATGTGTGGCCGCGGTTACGACCCACGTTTCCTGTTTGTGTGGCCCAACGGCAAGACCGCCGTGATGGGGCCACAGCAGTTGGCCGGGGTGCTATCGCTGGTGGCCCGCGCGGCTTCCGAGGCGCGCAACGAACCGTTCGACGAGGACGCGGATGCCACCAGGCGCGCGGCGATTGAATATATGATTGAAGCCGAGTCGCTGGCCGTTC
Source organism: uncultured Pirellulales bacterium (assembly GCA_964434905.1). Taxonomy (GTDB): domain Bacteria; phylum Planctomycetota; class Planctomycetia; order Pirellulales; family CAYNRE01; genus CAYSXM01. The sequence goes on from CAYSXM010000260.1 coordinate 5,314, forward strand.
CCAACAGTGCTCGGATGTACGACGACGGAATCATCGACCCACGCGACAGCCGGACCGTGCTGGGGCTTGCTCTGTCGGCGGTGCACTCGGCCGAGGTGCGAGGGACGAAGGAATTCGGCGTTTTTCGCATGTAAGCGAGTGGTGCTCATCGATGCGCAAGGTGTTGGTAGCGAATCGTGGTGAAATTGCACGGCGGGTGATGCGCACCTGTCGGGAAATGGGTTTGGCCACCGCCGTGGTGTTTGCTGAACCCGATCGCGACGCGCTGTTTGTGGCCGAAGCCGACGAGGCGCTGCCGCTGGGCGGCAGCACGCCCGCCGAAAGCTATCTGCGGGGCGAGGCGATCGTGGCCGCCGCCATCCGCTCCGGCGCCGACGCCATTCATCCGGGCTATGGCTTCCTGTCGGAAAACGCGACCTTTGCACAACAAGTGCTCGACGCGGGATTGGTGTTTATCGGGCCGCCGCCGGCCGCGATCGCGGCCATGGGTTCGAAGATCGAGGCGAAGCGTCGGATGCACGCTGCCGGCGTGCCGACATTGGTCAGCATCGAGGCCGGCCAACAGTCAGCCGCGGAACTTGCCCCGGCCGTGGCGAAGCTGGGGTATCCCGTGCTTGTCAAGGCGTCTGCCGGTGGCGGTGGGCGAGGCATGCGCATTGTACGGCAGCCGGAAGAACTCGCCACGGGCATCGAGGCTGCACGCCGGGAGGCACAGGGCGCGTTCGGCGACGCCAGCGTGTTTATCGAACCCTATATCGAGTCGTCGCGACACATCGAGATCCAGATTTTCGGTGATACACACGGCACCGTGGTTCACTTGTTCGAACGCGAGTGCTCGATCCAACGGCGCCACCAGAAGATTCTGGAAGAAGCTCCCAGCGTGGCAGTTTCCGATTCGCTGCGGCAAGAAATGGGGGCGGTGGCGGTCAGGGCAGGCCAGTCGATCGGCTATGTCGGCGCGGGCACGGTGGAATTTTTGCTCGACGACCAGGGCCGGTACTATTTCCTGGAAGTCAATACCCGCTTGCAGGTCGAGCACCC
>CAYSXM010000261.1:0-6348 GCA_964434905.1 uncultured Pirellulales bacterium
CCCGCCGGACCAGTCGACTCGCCGTTTGCGAGGACGCGCGTATTTGTCGACGCGGTGGCGGTGCGCAACCTGATCGAGGTTGGCGATCGGCTGCTGCTGCGTCAGCCGTTTGGCGCGCAGCACTACAGCGGAGAGTTCACAGTACACAATGTTCAAGACGGGCAATTGGGCACGCAGCCTGACGACACGTTGTGGGGATCGTTCGATATCGATTTGGCCTTCGACCCGGCCACAGCGGGCGACGTGGCCTTGTGGCAGTTGATGCCGCGGCCTGCTTGGAACTATGGCGCCGTAGCGGGCGCCACGCTGGTGGCGCCAACCGCCACCCAGAAGCTGGCCTTGGTGGCGCGTGTGGGTTCGATCGGGGGGCTCGATGTGTTGGATGTTTCGAACGCAAGCAATCCGCGATATCTGTCGGAGTTTCGCCATGCCGAACCGCCGCAGGGCATCCTGGAAATGCGCCCCGCACCTGGCGGCCAGGCGACGTTGGTGCGGGCGGAACAGCCCCATGGTCTGGACGAAGGGCAACGGGTACGGATCGCGGGGGCGGGTGTTTACGACGGCGAGTACAAGATTCGCGACGTGACCTCGACCGAATTCGTGATCACGCGCGAATTCGCTGGACCAGCCCAAGGCACATGGGAAAACGTCGATGCCAATCGCGTGGTGTCGCTGGCGTTCGATGCGGCGACCTCGACCGCATATGTCGGAAGCCTCAACGGTGGCGGCGTGTACGTGGTCGACCTGAGCGACCCGGCGCACCCGCACGAAATCGATGTGCTGCGCCCCGCGCCGGCGGAAACTCGGCCGGCGCACGCCCAGGTGTTTGCGGTGTCGCTCGACGCGGGCTGGCTGTATACGGTGAGCACCGACGATCCGGTGATCCACATTTACGATGTATCCGACCCGGCCTCGATTCAATATGCGCGAAGCCTCACCTTCGCGGCGGGGACCACGCTATCGGGCGTGCATGCCGAGGGGGGCCGGCTATACGTTTCGATTTTTTCCGCGCCGCTGGCGCCGGGCAGCAGCCAGTGGTCGGGCTTTACCGAGGTATACGATGTGGCCAACGTGGGCACGGCGGCGCCCGTGGCCTTGGCACGGCTAGAGACCGGAGCGCTGTCGGCTTTCGCGGTGCCGTTCAACAACGGCCAAGGGTTGGTGGTCTCGCATTTGTTTGGCAATGACGACAGCCGGCCCCAGGTACAACTCTGGGATTTAAGCGATCTGGCCGAACCGGTACCGGGGGTGGGAATTCGTCCGAGCGACTGGGGCTTGGTGACCACTTCGGCGGGCGTGCCGGCAGTGGTGGGCTCGACGTTGTATGTGTCGTGGTTTCAGGCCGGCGCCACGGCCTTCGACCTCAACGATTTGACCGCCGCGCACGATTCCGCGTGGAGGCCCACGCCCACCGCCACGTTCAACGAATTGCCCGGCGGGTTGTCGACCGGGCTGTTCGCGGGGGCGTTTGGTTTTGGCCCGCAGTTGGGCGAGGAAACGCTACTGGTAACCGATTTCGACCGGGGGCTGTACGTGCTCGACGGCTCGGCCGACGAACAGCGTTTCGCGCTCGATCTGCGCGGGCAACAAGGCCGCACGATCGATGTGCTAGTCCAAGGGCTGCATCGCAGCGCCGGCACCTTCGACTATGGATCAGCGACCATCGAGCTGGTGGGGCCCGACGGCCAGGCGGTGGTGGCGCCCTGGCAGCGTGGCGGCGTGGACGAGGCATATGAACTGGGGCTGTTGTCCTGGCAGGTGCCGGTCGATGGGAAATTTCAGTTGCGGGTGCGCGCCCGGGTAAACGGTTGGTACAGCGTGGTGGTGGGCGAGCGCACGGCGCTCGTGGCCGACGAATCGACAACCGCGCCAGGTCGCTCTCTCGACGGTCTGTGGGCCGCCACTGGCGCGCTGTCGGGCACGCAGCAGGGTCAAGCGGGCACGCAGCAGGGTCAAGCGGGCGCAGCCCAGCGCTATCGTGTGAACCTGGCTCTGGGTGAAACCCTGGAACTGGCGACGGAAACACCGCTCGATGCGGTCGAGAACCTGGTGGGGGCGACGCCCGGTGTGCGCTGGAACAACCTCGACCCCAGCCTGGTGCTGCGCGATGCGACGGGCAGCGTGGTGGCGTCGGCCGACAACGAAGAAGGCGACGGGCGCAATGCGCGGCTGTCGTACTTGGCCACCAGTACCGGTGAATACGAACTGACCATCGCCGCGGCGGCGGGCACGGGCGGCGCTTATGTGCTGCGCGTGGCGCGAACCAGCGCAGCGGGGCACAACGCCCCACCGACAATCTATCTGCCGGGAACCCAGTCGGTTGCGGCTGGAGAATCACTGCTGCTTGCGGCCGCACAGGGCAACGGCATTCACTTGACCGACGCCGATGCTGGCGAGGCGCCGCTACGGTTGTTTGTCGACGCCGAGCACGGCGCCGTCGCGCTGGGTTCGAGCGCGGGGCTTGTTGGGCTTGCGGCGGAGGCAGGCCAAATTGCCGTCGAGGGTTCACTATCGGCTTTGAATGCGGCGCTCGACACGTTGGTCTATACGTCGGCCGCGTCCGGCGACTGTGGGGATGCGATTCGCGTCCGCGTCGCCGATTTGGGAAACACCGGCTGGGACGGCGCGCAACTAACCGAAGCCACACTGCCGGTGCTGGTGGGGAACTGGGGATTGCACCTGCCGGGCCCGCAAGCGATCGCCCGCGACAGCCGGTTGTTGTTCAGCGCGGGGCGCGGGAACGAGATATCGATTGAAAGCAATTTGCCGGACAGTGCGCTGTTTGAATTGACCATGGTCGCGACGGGAGGGAGATTGCGGCTCGGCGACCAAGCACGTTCGGCAGTGCCGGCTGCCTGGGAAATAATCGCAGGGCTCGGCGCTGACGATGAACTGCTGCGACTGCGAGGTACGGCCGCGGATTTGAATCGAGCACTGGACCGATTGCAATTCGACCCCGAACCAGGGCGGGAGGGCTTGGGCAGTTTGGCGCTTTCCTTGCGCGGGACCGTGCCGAGGGGCGACACGACGACATCTGCCCGGTCGGGCCGTGTGAACATTGGCATCGCGCACATCAACGCCGTTCCTCAATTGACCGTGCCCGTCGAACCGTGGCGAGCCAGAACGTCGGGACCCGAGCCGCTGGTGGGGATCGAGCTGGCGGACGACGATGCGGACCTGGCCGACGTGCGTTGGGAAGCGAGCGCGGAACACGGCGTGCTGCTGGTCGATACATCGATTGTCGGCGGCGTGCGCCCAGACCAGCTATGGGGGGAAGGTTCTGCCACGCTGCGGGTAACGGCGCCGTTGTCGGCGATCCGCGCAACCTTGGCCGCCGCCGGCGTGGCCTATGTGCCCGACGACGCCTTCCAAGGAGATGACCGGCTGCGTTTTGTGCTCAACGATTTGGGCAACACCGGTTTTGGCGGGGCGCGGCAGGCGTTGGCCGAAGCCACGATCGAAGTGCGAAGTGCCGACCTGGGGCCACGGCTGCGCTTGCCCGAGGGCCCCCTGGTGGTCGATCACGATACGCCGTTAGCAGTGACCGGTGTATCGGTGTGGAACAGCGACGCGCCAGACCCAGCGGTGCGGCTTGATTTTCAGATCGCACATGGCGAGATCGAATTGGCGATCGTACCCGGCGGCGTGCCCAGGGCTGTGATCTCGGGCAATGGCACCGGGCATGTGTGGGGCGTGGCACCGGTATCGGCCTGGCGTGCGTTGCTGGCCGCGCCGACGGGACTGACGTATGTGCCGGCTGACGGCTTTGGTGGCTTGGACGAACTGCACGTGTCGGCGACCACGGAGGGCGCTGCGGCCGGCGCGCCCTCGAGCGCCGCGAGCGTGACCGTGGCGGTGGTGCGTCCGCTATTGACCGACGATTTGCCGCGCCTCTCGGCTGGCCCCACGCAACAGGTGCCCAGCCGGCTGATCGTCGAATCGGGCGAGGTGTTGACATTCGCGCCCGAGGGAAGTGCCGCTTGGAGCGTGGCCAGCGGCCGGTCGGGCGAGGTGACCCTGCGAACGACGCTGGAGGCCACGCATGGTCGCCTGGTGCTGGGTGACCCTGGTGCGCTGTCGGGTTGGCAGTCGGATGGAACGCCGGCCACGCGGCTGGTGCTCGAAGGTTCGCCGGTTGCCATCAACGCGGCTTTGGCGAGCGTTACTTTTACCTCGCCGGTCGACTACGTGGGGCTGGCTGCGGTGCGTGTGACCACGGTCGACTTGGGGTTGTCGGCCTTGTCTGGCGATCGCGCACGCAGCGACGCGGTGGCGATTCGGGTCGTATCGCGCGCGACACCACCGGGGGTTCTGGCGCCGCTGTCGGTCACCATGCCGGAAGATGGCCGATTTCAGTTTTCAGGCGCACTGGGGGTGCAACTAGAAGCGACGGCCTTGCCGACCGACGGGCGCTTGGAACTGCGTTTGGAATCGCTGCACGGCGTGCTGCGTGTGCCAGATGCGGCCCAGGTGGAACGGGTATTGGGATCGAACCCAGGGGCGCGCGAATGGCTGCTGGTGGGCACGGTTGCCGCGCTCAATGAGGTGTTAGAGGGACTCGAATTCGTGCCCGACAGCCAGTTTCGCGGCGCGGCGCGGGTGGTGGTAACGGCGAGCGATCGGGGCATGAACAGTTCGGCACTGCCGCGCTATGGCACGGCGCGAGTCGCGGTTTCTGTCGAGCCTGTGCGGCACGATCCGACATTGGTGTTGCCACACGACCCGCGGACCGCACCCGGCGTGGTGCTCGAGATGAACGCGGCCCAGCGCGCGGCCGTGGGGTTTTCGGCGCGGGATGTCGCGAGTGGGAATCTGCTCGATCTGACCCTCTTGGTTAGTGCTGGAACGTTGGATACTGAGGTGCGATTGGGCTTGACCACGGCAATCGATCCGCTGACCGGCGCGCTGCGTTTGACGGGCCAGCCCGATGCCTTGCGACCGGCGCTGAATGCGTTGCGATACTATCCGCCGGTGGGTGGTGCCTCGGCCGGCTGGTTCAGCGGCGACGTATTGGTCACCGCGCAACTGGCCGAGCGCCTGCCCGACGGCGCGCCCGGCGGCTGGGGCACGTTGGTGGGGACCATGGCCGAGGGGAGTTTCCGGATCACCATCGATCCGGCCGCCAACGCGCCGCGCAATCGGGGGCCGGCGGAAATTGTGACGGTGGTCGACCAGCCTGTGGCGCTGGCTCCGCGGTTCGCGCTGTCGGTTGATTTCGTTGGTCGTGTGCCCGCCCCGAACGCCGGCACGTCGACTGCATCGACCAGTGGACTGTCGAGCGACGAAGACCACGTCGAGGTGGTGGTACGGGTTTCCGAGGGGACCTTGTTGCTAGACACCGCGGGCGGCACGTTGACGCCGCGCTTGGAGCGGGCTGCGGCCAGCACGCTGGGGCCGGCCAGTTCGATTTCATTCGTGGGGGCGCAGCGCGATGTGAATGCCGCGCTCGCGGCGCTGGTTTATCAGCCGGCCGTGGCCTGGTCGGGAACCGACAGCTTGAGCATGACCAGCCAGGCCGACGGCTACACCACGGCGCTGTTCGTGCCGATCGTGGTGCGTACAGCGGTCGCGGCGCCGACCATCACAGGCCTTGGCCCGCGCGTGGCGCCCACCCAGGGAACGATTTGGCTGCGCGACACCGAGCACGTGGCGGTGCATGCCCCGGCCGCCGAGGGCCAGCCGATGTTGTTGACTGTCGAGGCCCGTGAAGGCGAACTGAGCTGGGACGATCGTCTGTGGGGTCGACAGTTGACGGTGGCCGGCACCGAGCAGGAATTGAACGCGTATCTCGACCGGCTGCGGTTTCGCTCGAGCCCCGAACCGATCTACCCGCTGGCTGGCGTACCACAACCGGCCGGTGTGCCGTCGATCTCCCTGCTGGTCGACGACCTGGGGGCCGGGTGGGATCACCTGGTTCGCCAATCGCGCGGAACCATTGCCGTATCGCTGGTCGAAGCCAATCTGTCGTGGTCGTTGCCGGTGCAGCCAGAGTCGCCCAGCGGTGACAGCGTGGCCTGGAAGAGCCTGTTTGGCAACGCCGCGCAACTTGTTTCGTCGCTGGCACCCACCAGTGCGGTTCAGGTGGTGCTCGAGTCGGAGCACGGCCAGTTGCAGTTGGTCGATCCAGGCGGGGTGACGGTTGTCGTCGGCCAGGCGGCTGGCGCGTCACGTTGGGAAATCGAAGGGACGCTGGCGGAGGTCAACAGCGCCTTGGCGGCGGGATTGGTGTTTGTTCCAGAGGTCGGATATCGCGGAACAGCGACAGTGCGATTTTCGGCGCGCGACTCGGGGGCCAGAGGCGCCGGTGGGGCTAGCGGGGTCAGAGGCGGTTTGCGCGCCGATGGCAAT
>CAYSXM010000262.1:0-6342 GCA_964434905.1 uncultured Pirellulales bacterium
CTGGCGGTCGTTCCGGCCGATGGCTGGAGCTATAGCACCGTGGCGCTCGGCGCGCGATCGGTCGTGGTCGCGCCACCCGCGGGCAGCACGGCGTTCAACGTCACGGGCGTCGACTTTGGGCTAATTCGCGACCCGGCGGTACAGCCCGACCTGCGAATCGCGAGCGTCGCTCCGTCAACTGCGCTCATCGGTCAAGAATATATCTATCGGCTGACCACGGAGCAGCCAACAGCATCGGGCGATGTCGCCCTCCTGACGTTTCAATTGCTTTCGGGGCCCGACGGGATGTCCATTCATCCCGAGCGCGGGGTCATTGCCTGGACACCGTTGCCGGTCGACCAGGGTCAACATCGAGTCGTGGTGCAAGCCACAACGGCGGCTGGTTTGACCACCGCGCAGACGTATTTTCTGAGGGTCGACTATCCGAATCGGCCGGCCAGGGTCGTTTCGACGGCCCCGGGTCCGGCGGTTGTGGCTCGACCGTACCGTTATTCAATTGCCGCCCAGGACCCGGAATACGATACGATCACGTTCTCTCTAGAAGCCCCGCGTGGAGACATGGCGATCGACGCCTCAACGGGCCTGCTCCATTGGACCCCCACGAACGGCGATTACTCCGGTACGGTGCTAGTCGACGAAAGCGGCGCATCGTATGTAGTGGTTCCGGTGCAGGTGCGCGCGCACCAGGTGAGTGGAGAGTTCAAGTACGACTTCGACTTACGACTGTATCAGACTGCGCCCGGAGTCAACCGGGTGCCGATCGTCTTGAACGAGCTGCCGAAGGTGGGCTATGTGGGGGCAGTCTATTCCTTTGGGCTCCGCGTTGCGGACGCCGATGGCGACGCGCTGGCGTACAGCCTCGTCGATTCTAGTGGTGTTTCACCGCCAGCCGGTATGCAGATCGGATCAGCTACCGGGCTGTTGACCTGGACCCCGGCAGAGGTTCATCGCGCCGGCACCTTCGATGTGACCGTGCGGGTGGACGACGGACAGGGGGGGCTCGTTGACTATCCGTTCACCATCGAAGTGCCTCGGCAGACCGTCGTTGGTCACCTGTCGTTTCAGTCGGTGCCGCTTCAAACGGCCGTAGTCGGCCAGACGTTTCAGTTCACTTGCGTGGCTCAGTCGTCACTCAACTTTCCGATTGCGTATCGTCTGACCGACGCTCCGGACTGGATGTCGATCAACCCGGCAACGGGTGTGATTCACTGGATTCCGACGGCCTATCAAATCGGAACGCGACCGTTTTTGGTCGAGGCGATCGGGCTGGACGGAAGCCGAGATAGCCAGACGGTTTATGTTGATGTCAATGCGACCAACGGCGCACCGACGATCGAATCGAGTCCGCTAATTGCGGTCGTACTTGGTGAGACGTATCGCTACTCGCTCCGGGCGACCGATCGCAACGGCGACCGGTTGACGTATGCGTTTGTCGAGCATCCTGCGGGTATGACATTCGACCCGCTTCAGCCCGGCGTGATTGTTTGGACCCCCGGCGCCAGCGACGCGGTGGAAACGCCACCTGGAACTCCGCGATACCAACGAGTTGTTGTACGCGTAAGCGATGGACAACAGGGAAGCACAGATCAACTGTTTCGGGTACGGGTCGTGGACCCGGCTACAAATCCTGATCCGGCGCTCGTGGCCGTCCCCCCGAAGATCGTGGGCTTTCAGCGGCTAGACAGCATGGTTCAGCCGATTGGTCCACTGTCAGACACGATTCCGCCAGCGGAAACGGGGCAGCCCTTGGCGGTGCAGGTTGTGGCGACCGTCGGAACCGCCACGAACGGTGCATTGAGCTATGCCGTCGCCGATAGCGCGGGCAGCCCGATTAGCGGATTAACAATCAATTCGGTTACCGGCGTTCTGAGTTGGAGTGGGTCACAGACACCTCCGCTGGGGACGATCGTCTTAACCGTCACTGATTCCCAAACGGGGCTCGGCTCCCGGGTGGGCTTCACGTTGACCATGCGCGGCAATCAGTCGCCTACCGTGAAACCAATTTCGAATCAACAGGTCGACTGGGGAACGACTTTTTCGCTGGATGTTTCGGCCGATGATTTGGATGGCGAGGCACTCGTTTTTTCGCTAGATGCATCTTCGGTGTCGCGCGGCCTGGCAATCGACGACTCCGGGCGGATTCGCTGGCGCACCACCTTCGGCAACGTTTCAACGATCCCCTACGACGTTACGGTTTCGGTGCGCGACGCCTTCTTCGCGTCGGCCAGTCGGACATTTCAAGTCACCGTGGGCGGCGACATCACCCCTCCCAAGGTTGATCTGGCGTTGAGTCACAATGGCAGTCTCGTTCGCAGCGGCGGCGCCATCCCACTGGGAGCGGCGCTGTTTGTTAACGTGGCGGCCAGCGACAATCGAGGAATAGTCGCCAGCCGCAGCCTGCTGCTCGACGGCGTGCCGGTGCAATTAAACCCCAGCGGCAGTGTTGAGCTTGGTGCCGCGATGCTGGCCGCTGGGGCACACACCTTGGTCGCGACGGCGCGCGATCTGGCTGGCAATACATCTGCCGATGTCAGCAGACAGTTTCAAGTCTACGATCCGGCGCTGGGCGCGTCACCTTGGGCAGCGATCACGCAGATTGGCTCGGTCACCAGTAACGTGTTTGTGACGGTCGACGGACCGACCACGATTCGCGGCTTCGTGGTCGAAGAGCCACCGATGAACGAATCGCCTTCAACATGGAAACTGGAGCTGGTTTCAAACCTCGACGGCAAGGTGCATCTGATCGGCCAGGGAACGGCCACAGCCAAACCAGCGAACGGCGTCCAGCCCACGGCGCAAGTTTTAGGCACGGTGGATACAACCGCTCTGCCCAATGGTCGCTACATCCTGAGGTTGAGTGCATCGCCGGTGAATCCGGCTCGCCAGCCGGCGCTGCCCGCCGAGCGCCTAGTTGAAGTCGACAGCAGGCTCAAGCTGGGCAATCTGACATTGCCGTTTGTCGATTTGCAAACCGACCTGTCTGGGTTTCCGGTATCCATCCGGCGGACCTACGACAGCCTGCAAGCCAACACCAGCCGCGATTTCGGCAATGGCTGGCAGTTGGAATTCTTCGACATCGAAATGCGGTCGACAGTCCCCCGAATGTCCAATCCATTCAGTAGCAGGTACGAGCCGTATCGGGTCGGATCGCAGGTGTTTTTCCGCTTGCCGGATGGCCGGCAGGAAACGTTCACCTTGAAACCTCGCCAGCCCAACCCGCTGAATGACGAACCAGAGTTCTTCGGACTGAAGCTGCCCATTTTTGAACCCGCCACAGGCAACCGCAGCCGCCTATTGGTCGATCCGGTCCCCGTGATCGCCGGCGAGGCTGTTGGCGAGTCGATCACACTCAGCTCCGCCTCCCAAGGTGGGGGCACCTACTATCACCCCGGCGCGTTGGGACACAAGTTCTATCTGTATACGCCGGAAGGCTTCGTCTATCAGTTCGATGGGCTGACCGAGAAACTCGAATCGATAAGCGATTTTGGCGGCAACCAGATTCGCGTCTCGCCAGAGGGCATCGAGCGGTCCGATCCCCATGGCAACGTGTTGCAGGTCGTCGGCTTCACGCGCGACACGCTCGGCCGCATCACGACGATTACCGACCCAGGCGGAAAGAAGATCACCTATACCTACGACGTCGACGACCCTGTCGGCGGCGAGTCGGGCGCACGCATCGGCAGCAACGGCGACCTGTTGGCCGTTTCCGATCGCACCGGTCGCAAAACCCACTATCGCTACAACGTGACACCCGGCCTGAATTCTCCACACTTCCTCGAGGAAATCTACGATGCAAGTGGCCAGCGCGCTTTGAAGATCGAATTCGACCCCGCCACCGGCCAGATCACGAACCTCGGTAGCTCCTCAAGTCATCGGGTTTCAACTAGCTACGCATTGGGCAACCAGAACCAGACCGGTTCGCAAACCACGTCCGACAGTTTCGACATCGTCAATGGAAAAACGCGAGTCACCACCACGGTTCTCAACTTGAACGGCTTGCCCATCATGGAGCGGCTTGCCGAAATTCAAGGAAACACCGAACACGTCGTCAGTCTCGTGATTCGCGAGTACAACGACACCCAATACAAACTGGCTCCCAGCAAGGTAATCCAGGTGCGCGGCGCCTTCCGCGACGACCAACCACCAGTAGGACAATCCGAATCCGACGATCTGATTAGCTACTTCACCTACGATTCCCATGGGAATGTGCTCCGTGCCGAAGATCCATCGAACATTTCCACCTCCGCCTCCTACGTCTACGACCGCAAGAATCCCAACTTGCTCCGTTCGGTCACCCGCTCCGATGCGCTCAAGCACCAGACCACACAGAACTTCGACTCGGCTGGCCGCCTGGAATCGACGGTCGATGCCATCGGCGCCGAAACGACCTATCATCGCGATGAATTGGGCCGAGTGATTTCCGTTACCGACCCGCTGGGCCACACATCGACAGCAAGCTATGTGGCCCTATTGACGACGCATCCCGATTTCCCCGGCGGCGAACTCGTTACCCACCGCGATGCCCTAACCGGCAATCTGCAAGGCGTGACGGAGCAATACTTCGACGCCCAGCACCATCTGCGTCGCCAAACTCGCAACGGCCTGACCACCAACTACACATACGACGACGAGGGGCGTCTGTTGGAAGAAGACGGGCCCACGGGTAAAACCACAAACTATTACGATAGACGCGGGTTGCGTGAGCAAATTACCGCGCCCGATGATCGCATTTCCAAGTTCGAGTTCGACAGTTCCGGTCGCGAACGAGTCGTCCGGCAGAACGTCGGCACAACCTTCGAAACTTCTTCGGAAACGGTGTACGACGAAACCGGTCAGACCACCGCCCGCTACGACGTGCGCGGCAATCGCAGCGACTTTACTTACGATGCGGCCGGTCGCCAGGTCGGCCAAGTCATGCCCGACAACAACGACCGTGATGCCACTGGCGTGATGATCGAGTCCCAACGGGGCGACAACCCCCGTAGCTCCACCATCTACGACGACGCGGGCCGGGTCCTTTCGCGAACCAACACTCACCGCGACAGCACGACCAACACCGATGTCAATCTCGTCACGCAATTCGTGTACGACGCGGCCGGCCGCACGCTCGAAACCCACCACGCCGACGGCACCCGGGAGCGCCGCGCCTACGACATGGTTGGCCGCCTCGTGGCCGCCACCGACCGCTATTTGCCCGATGGCGCCGGCCTGCCGGCCTCGCCAACCGACGGCACGCTGACTACCTACGACAACGCCGGTCGCACGATCCAGACCCAGCGCGTCGCGCTGCTGGTCATCTCACTATCCGGGTTGGGCACTCCCTTGGCCACGTCCCATGTGACCAGCCACGGCAGTGTGCTCAGCTTCACCACAACCAAGTACGACAAGGTCGGTGCGGTCATCGAAAGCCGCGCCGCGGACGGCCAGATCAATTCGTTTACCTACGACGCCCTGGGCCGCCAGATCGAAACCCACACCACCGCCCCCGACACGAGCGAGGTCCACACCCAAAAAACCGTATACAACGCCCGCGGGCTGGTCTCGTTCACCGTCGATCCCTTGGGCCACACCACGCGCTACGCATATAACGACCTAGGCCAGGTCGAGACAACCATTTTTCCCGACGACAACGATCCCCTGAACCCCACCGCAACCGAAACATTCACCAGCGCCGCGTGGCTGGACAATTCGTTCACCGAGATGCACTACGACAAGCTGGGCCGCAAGCAATGGGAACGCCAAGAGCGATTGCCCCTGCCGGCAGGCTGGCAAGCCCCCACGCCCGTCCCCCCCGGCGCGGCCATTGTGCAAACCGATTATGAGTACAACGCCGTCGGCCAGTTGTCTTCGGTCAAGCAGGTGCTCAACCCAGGCTCGAATCAACTGGTCCCGACCTGGACTTACAAATACACCCGCGAAGGCGACCTGGAAACCGTTCGCGACCCGCTGGGCCGTGTAACCACCAACCGCCACGACTTGTTCGGCCGGCGTTCAGAGCGCGAGTTGCCCAGTACAGCACCGCCCACGCCGGCGGACCCTCTGCTGGCAGGCGACCCAGAGCGCTGGTCATACAACACGCTCGGCCAACTCGGCAGCCACACCGATTTCCGCGGCAACAACACGACCTATTCCTACGACAATTTCGGCCGCACCGTGACGGAACTCTACATGGCGCCCGGCCACCCGGTCCCTGGCGAGCCGCCGCTCAACCAATCGGTCGTGCGCACCTACGATGCCTTGGGCCGGCTAGAGACGGTCACCGAGACCGCGGTGACCAGCGGCAACCCGCCCACGCTGTCTACTACCCGCACGCGCTATGGCTACGACGTGGCCGGACGTACC
>CAYSXM010000263.1:0-6342 GCA_964434905.1 uncultured Pirellulales bacterium
TTGGCATAGGCATGGGGGCTCAACCGCAGCCGCCCGGCGCGCACGTTGATCACCACGCCGGCCGCGGCCAAATCGCGTTTGATCTGCAACGGGTCGTGCCCCGGTAGTTCGAAGGCGATAATTGCGGTGCGCCGCGCTACTGTGCGATCGCTGATGACCCGCGCGCCGGCAGACCGCAAACGCTGGCAGATCGCTTCGCTCACCTCGTCCAATCGGCTAACCAGCGCCTCGCTGCCCCAGCCGGCCAATAGCTCGAGGCTGGCCCCGAGCGCCGCAAAACCTCCCACGTTCAGCGAGCCTCCCTCGAACCGCGCAGCGCTAGGCTTTAAGTCCATCGGCACGTCGCTGTAGTCGCCGGTGCGGCGCACGCTGTTCCAACCCGTGCCGATGGGTGCCAACCGCCCTAGGTGTTCTCGACGCAGGTAAAACAGGCCAGCCCCTTCGGGGCCAAGCAACCACTTGTGGCCATCGGCAGCCAGTGCGTCGATCGGTGTGCGGGTCACATCGAGCGGCAACACACCCAGGGCCTGGATGGCATCGACAAACAGCCATGCTCCGACCCCATGCGCCACCTCGCACAGTGCATCGAGGTCGTTGCGCCAACCCGTCGCAAAATGGACCCAACTCGTGGCGACCACCCGGGTGCGTTTGTCGCACCGTGCGATGACGTCGTCGAGCTGCCAGCCCGGACCGACCATTGGCGTGGGGCGTACTTCGACACCCCGACGCGAGAGTACCTGCCAGGGAAACACGTTGGAGGGAAAGTCACCTTCGAGCGTGACTACATTGTCGCCAGGGCGCCAATCCAAGCCCTCTGCCACCAAGGTGGCCCCGGCGGTGGTGTTGGGCAGCAGCGCCATTTCTTCGGAACTGGCTCCCAGCAGCCGTGCCGCGGCCCCGCGTGTGCGCTCGACCACCTGGTTCCAATGCCCACACACCGTGTCGCCTTGATGGGACAGATCGGACGCCCATGCGAAGAGGGCTTGTTGGGCGGGACCGGAAATGGGGCTGACGGCCGCATGGTCGAAATAGGCCCATCGCTGGGTAACAGGCATGGCCGCGCGAAAGCGCTCCCAACTCTGGTCAAACTGCATGGCGACTGCCCCTTGCCAAGAAACCGCTCAACCAGTAACGAAGCCTCAACGAGCCCGTAGCCCGTGCGTGGCCCGGCTGCCCCCGTCCGGGCTTGCTCCCACGCCTTGCCGGGCGTCAACCTGTCTGCCAGCCACCCCAGTGGCCTTCACAGCGGAGTAGCTGGCCGCCGGAATCGCACCCACGAGTAGATCGCCGGCGCTCAGGGCACGTTGGCGGCCCCCTAGAACCGCGATTTTCGACACAGCCCCCACTGCCGGAGGTTCACTGGCATCGGGGGGATTGGGCGAACTATACTGAATTGTTTGTAACCAGTTGCTCTCGAGGAAGGTAGCGCGGATGGAGAAGGCCCTGACCATCTCGGGGATGGCCGTGTCGGGCTTGACCGCGCTGCTGTTCGGCCTCGACCTGGCCATTGGCCTGCCATTCCGCGGTGCCAGCATGGCCATGGATATCGGCTTTGTGCTGTGTGCACTGGCGCTGGCGTATCTAAGTTGGTCCACCTATCGAGAACAGGTGTGACTCGGCACGACCGCAGCCGCGCACGCCGAGGGCTGACTCGTGCGATTGGGCCTAGGCCGCCACGAGCGCTGAACGCGAAGGCTGTGCTCGCCCGCGCGCCAGCAGCCACTCGGTAACCGCCGCCAGCGAACGCACCGGCACGCCATGCCGCTGGCTCGACTCGGCCACCAACCCCAACCACGCGGCGCAGGAGTTGTCGTGCCAGACGGGCGACGCCTCCAACCGAAAATGGGCGTAGCCACCGCGCCGAGCCAGGGCACGAAACGCGCGATCGACCTGCGCGTGTGCCTTGTAGAGTGACCACCGCCCGCCACCGACCTGCCAACAGTCCGTGATCGGCAAGTGCCACAGGCCGAAGCGCAAGGCAAAAGGCTGAGAACCAGGGTGCTTGGTGGCCCAAGGGCAGCCCGATCGTTGAGTGCATTCGGGTCCTAGGGCGGGCGACGAGATGCCCTGAAAACCCGCCGCCAGCGCGGCGTCGCAATCGGCGACCGTCAGAGTGGTGTTGGTAATCAGTGTTGCTGGCCAGTGCGTTAAGCACTTCGATCTAGGGTCCGTCCTGCGTCCGACCAACGACCACGCCGAACGAGCTAGCCACGCCGGATCGGCCACGACAGCCCAGGCCCCAACCTGCGGCAATGTGCGGGACGGGCTCCCGACCTCAGTCAGAGGGCAACATTCGGGACTGAGACCCCAGGTGATGGGCAACCCGAGCCGAACCGCCGTCGCAACTTGCGGAAACTCGCCACCAGGTTTACCACCGTGTGGCTCCAGATCGCACGAGACACACGCTACAGCAGGCAGGGCAGGCGCCACATTCATGGTCGCATCGACTCCGAAATTGCCTAGGGCAGGCTGCCAGCGAGCCGCCCCCTAGCAACGTTCGGTTGCTGGCCTTGGCGCACTCGATGCAATTGCCGGTGGTCGATCCTCCGACCTGGGGGTGAATGCGATCGGCGCGCGGGATAACCGGGTCGGCAAAACCAGCGGAACCGAGCCGATTCAAGCGATTGTGCCGGCCGCCGGTCGCGTACCAGAGTCGGTCGCGTGGTCCACCACCGCCGCCACGAGGCCGTCGAGGGTGGCCTCGCGAGATTCGGCCGCGGGGTGGAAACCCAACTCGACCAGCGCGGCCGAAGTGAGCGGGCTGATGCTGACCAGCCGCGTCTGGCTCAACGCACCGCCGAACAAGCGAGCCAACGAGCGGGCAATAGCGGGGCTGGTCACGGTGATCCAATCCATCTGACCTGCCGCCACGCGCGCTGCCAGTTCAGGGTCGATCTCGGCGACATCGTGGCTTTCGTAAACCACGACCTGTTCGACCAAGGCGCCAGCGGCCTGCAATCGCTGCGCCAGGACTTCGCGACCCCGATCGGCACGCACCAGCAATACCCGTGCGCCGGCCACACGATCTGCCAACGCATCGGCCAACGACTCGGCGCGATAGTCGTCGGGTTGCAGATCGGTGTGCAGATGGTAACTGGCCAATGCGGCAGCAGTGCCGGGCCCCATCGCGGCCAGTCGCACGCCCGCGAGACACCGCACATCGGCGCCCCGAGCCAACAGCCGATCGAGCAGCGCGCGGACACCATTGGCGCTAGAAAACACCAGCCAAGCGAAGCTGCCGACCGCATCGAGCGCTTGGTCCAGCAGGGTCGTATCGGCCACGGGCGCGATGTCTATCGCCGGCTGCGCAATTACCTCGGCGCCCAGGCTCTCGAACCGGGCGCGCAGCTCTGCCGCCTGATTTGCGGCGCGGGTGATCATCACACGCTGTCCAAACAGCGGACGCGATGCGATCCAATCGACGGGCCAGCGCAAGTTCACTACGTCGCCCACGATGGCCAGCACGGGTGGCCGCCAGGCGAGGCGCTGTAGCTCGGCAGGCACCTCGCACAGGGTCGTAAAAACCTGCGATTGGTTGGGCCAGGTGCAGCGGCGCACCAGCGCCACGGGCGTGTGCGATGGTTTTCCGGCGCTGACGAGTCGGCGACACCAGATTGGGGCCGTGGTCAGCCCCATATAAAACACCAGCGTGCCTGGAAACTGGGCCAGTGCGTCGAAGTCGAGTTCCGAGCCCGGTTTGCCATCGCCTTCGTGGCCCGTCACCAGTGCCACTGCCGAGGAAACGTCGCGGTGGGTCAACGGCACGCCAGAATAGGCACCGACCGCCAGCGCCGCGGTCACCCCTGGTACGATCTCGTACGGAATGTCTGCCGCGACGAGTGCAGCGATTTCCTCGGCCGCGTGCGCAAAGACCAAGGGATCGCCACTCTTGAGCCGCACGACACTCTGGCCTGCGCGCGCTTCAGCCACCACCCGCGCGTTGATTTCGGTTTGCGTCCACAGACGCCCACGTCCATGGCGTCCCAGGCACTCGAGCCGGGCTCCCGGTGGCGCGTGATCCAAGAGTGATGGATTGACTAGGTAGTCGTACAGCACCACGTCGGCCAGCCGCAAGCAGGCCGCACCTCGCAGCGTGAGCAAACCCGGGTCGCCCGGACCGGCCCCCACCAAGTAAACCCGGCCGGGCGTGGTGGAGCGTTCGCCTGAGGATGGAGCGTTCATTCGGGCGGTCCGCGGGTGGTAGTGCGTTGATCGCGCCCCGTGCTATGCTACAGTAGTCGAACGCGGTCTAACGGACCGAACACCCTACCATTTAACCCTGGATTATTCATGAACTTCGTCGCGAGGGGTCGAAAGTGTTGCGGCTGAAAGGAAAACCGTGATCGGGTGCCACTGGCTTTGCCAGTGCTCTGGGACGTATCTGTGAGTACGTGAGTCAGGGGCGATTGCGGTTTGACGCGGCAGATGCCACACGTTCGGTTCCGCAGCAGAAGGCTCGTGAATAATTCGGGGTAACAGGTTCCGACAAGACTCGGTACTGGCATGGCCCCCGCGGACAACGGCAATCCGGCGCGACAGCCAATCTCGCCGGCCACGCGCCGGCGATTGCAGCAATGCTTCGAGCACGGCAGCAAGGTCGGTGCCCGCGGGCAATACGATTTTGCCGACGAGATGTTTACGCAGTGCGTAACCGGTGACCCTGGCAACAAGCTCTACGCGCAGAGTTTTTTGGCCAATCTGCAGAAGAAATATAACAACAACAAGCGCGGTAGCAAATTGTCGATGATTAGCGGCGCCACCAGCCGGGCCGCGCTGAACAAGTCCTCGATGCAAAAAGACTGGACCGGGGTGCTCGAGGCCGGCATCAAGCTATTGAAGTTGAACCCCTGGGATGCCGGCGTGCTGGTGTCGATGGCCAGTGCGAGCGCCATGTTCGATCACGACGATGCGCAACTGGTCTACCTCAAGGCAGCGCAAGACATCAACTTGCGCGATCCGGAAATCAACCGGCTGTATGGTCGCGCCTTAGCGCGCCAGGGGGTCTTCGACCAAGCGCTCGTGGCCTGGCAGCGCGTGCTGCAGGGCAAGCCCGGCGACGACGAAGCAACGCGGGCCGTGCACAATTTGACCGTGGAAAAGACGATTCACGATGCCGGGTATGAAACGGCCGAAACGACTCAGGACGTACGAGCCGACTCGAGCCACGATACGGCTGCCGCGGTCGAGGGGTTCCTGGGGGATGCCGGCGTGATGACGCCCGAACGGCAATTGGAGCGACAGATCGAACGCCAGCCGGCCGATGTGCGGAACTATGTCAAATTGTCGGAACTGCACTATTCCAAGGAGCGCTGGGACCAGTCGGAAAAGTGGCTGATCAAAGCCATCGAGGTGTCGGGCGGCGATATCAACCTCAAAGAACAACTGGAAGACCTCCGGTTGAAACAGCAGCGCGAGCATCTGGCCCTGGCCAAGCGGCGGGCCGACGGGGAAAAAACCGCCGAAGCTCGCGACCTGTTCCAGCGGATTGCCGCGGAGGTGAATCTGGCGGAACTCGAGGTTTATCGCGGTCGCACAGAGCGGTATCCCACGAATTTGGGACTGCGTTACGAACTGGCACTGAGGCTGCAGCGCAGCGGCAGCTATTCCGAAGCGATCAAGCAGTATCAAGAGGCCCGCAATGACCCCAACCGCCGGGGGACGGTGCTGTTGGCCTTGGGCGAGTGCTTTTATCGCATCAAGCAGTACAAATTGGCCATGTCGAATTTCGAGGCCGCGGCTCGCGAGCTGTCGGATCGCGAACCGGACCAACGCAAGCAGGCCTATTACTACACGGGCTGTTTAGCCCAAGCGCTCAAAGACTGGGAAAAAGCCGAGAACTACCTGACCGAGCTGGCAGGCATGGATTACGGCTACAAGGACGTTGCCGAACGGCTGGACAAAATCCAACAGGAACGTCATAAAGGGTGATTCCTCGCCCCGGGGGCGGCAGGCCGGCCGACGGTTGCCGACGGGGTGAATCTGGTTTTGTCTCCCTTGCGCAGCCGAAGCGAACATGCCCAATACCAAGAGTGCGAAAAAACGCCTGCGTCAGAATCTCGAGCGACGCGACCGCAACCGTTCCGTCAAATCGGGTTTGAGAACCCAACTGAAGAAAGTTCGCACCGCCGTGGCCGCGGGGCAGGTGGACGAGGCGCAGACCGAATTTCGGGCCGCGCAGAAGGCCCTCGATCAAGCAGGCGCCAAAAACACGATCCACAAGAACAAAGCCTCACGCCTCAAGTCACGGCTGGCGGCGCGCGTGAAGAACGCACAAAAGGCCGCCAAGTAGCGCGCCTTGTTTGGCTGGCTCTATGGGTAGCCGGCTACTTCTTGCGATCGGCC
>CAYSXM010000264.1:0-6328 GCA_964434905.1 uncultured Pirellulales bacterium
CCTTGGCCGACTGGTTCCGAGGCAGCTTGCGCCCCGTGCTCGAAGAGGCCCTGCACGATGTCAGCCTGGCCAACGCAGGCATTTTGCAATTCGATCACCTGCGCGCCCTGGCGAAACAGCACTGGTCGGGCCGCCGAGACCAGTCGTTAGAGTTGTGGCGAATTCTGATGTTCATTCACTGGTGGCGACGGCAGCCGTCCGCCACAACCGAGGCCGTGGAACCGTGAGTTCGCGGCCCTTCCGACCTTGGCCGGGGCCCTGGCGGTAAGCATGCCGAGCGTGCTGGTCGTGGCGTTCGACTTTCCTCCCGCCGCCACGGTGGGGGTACATCGCACGCTGCGCATGGTGAAATATCTGCCGCGCCATGGTTGGCGATCGGCGGTGCTCACCGGCCAACCCGAAGCACGCGGCGGCCGGCGCGACGAAAGCCTGCTCGATCAGGTCCCCCGCGATACCACGGTGGTGCGCACCGGTCTGCTGCAACCCGAGGAAATCATCAAAAACTGGCTGCGGCTGGGGCGACAAATGCCCCCCGCCGCGCGCGACCCGGCCGCCCCCCAGCCAGCCGGCCACGACCCCGCCACACCACCCGCCACACCACCGCTGCGGCGCGTACTGGCCGACCTGCTGTTCGCCACGCCCGACTCGCAGGCGGGTTGGCTCTGGACCGCAGTCCGGGCGGGCGCGCGTCTGGCGCGGCAACAACAGGTCGACGTGATCTACGCCACGGGGCCCCCCTTCACGGCGCACCTGGTGGCGCAGCGCGTGGCCCGGCGCGTGGGTCGGCCGCTGGTGTTAGATTTTCGCGATCCCTGGTCGCGCTGCCCTTGGGGGCCGAGAAAGCCTTATCCCCTGAGCCAACGCCGGCTGGGCCGGCTGGAGGCCGCCTGTGTCCACAGCGCCGCCGCCGTCGTACTGAATACCGCGCGGCTGGCCGAAGAGTTCCGCCGGTTCTATCGCCAGGTACCCGCCGAGCGGTTTTCCAGTATTCCCAACGGCTACGATCCCGACTGGGCCACGCGCATCGCAACGCTCGCCACCCGCGCCAGCCTACCCCGTGCGCCGGGCGAACCCCCCGTGCTATTGCACCCAGGCTCGCTCTATCGACGGCGCGACCCGCGACCCGTGCTCGAAGCCGTGGCCCGGCTGGCCCAAGCGGGCCGCCCCATCAAGTTCTTGCAATTGGGACCTTGCGACCCAGAATTCCACGCCGCCGAACTGGCACAACGGTTGGGTATCTCCTCGCTGTTCGAGGTGCATCCGCCCGTGCCCCATGGCGATGTGCTGGCCCGCATGGCCTTGGCCGAATTGTTTCTGATCGTGCAGCCCGACACCGATCTCCAGGTGCCCGGCAAACTGTTCGAGATGCTTTTGTTTCATAAACCGGTAGTGGCCTTGGCCGAGACGGGAGAAACGGCCGACATTATCCAGCGGTTTCGGCTCGGGCTCGTGGCGCCACCGACCGACGCAGAGGCCATTTCCCAAGCGCTGGCCGGCGCACTCGACCGATTGCAACAACCAGAGAACGCCGACGACTGGTCGGCCGCCATGGCACAATTCGACGGCGCCCGGCTGGCGGGCGACCTGGCCTCGCTGTTTAATCGAGTGGCCCCAGCGCGGCACTAGCAACCTACCGGGTGTTCGCGCCTGTCGCGGTGCCAGGCCGTCCGAACGCCGCCGCAAGCCTGTCGGTGCTGCTACTCAAACCACCTTGGATCCACCAGAAAGCCTGGCCTTGAATCGTTCGGCTGAACCGTTGCGGGTGGCGCTGGTGGGCTGCGGCCAGATCGCCGACGCGCACCTGCAGGAAATTCGCAAAATTCCCACCGCGCAGGTGGTGGCGGTCTGCGACGGCTATCGCGATCTGGCCCAGCGCGCAGCCGACGTGTTCGAAGTGCCCGCGGTGTTCGAACGCGCCGACGAAATGCTGGCCGCCGCCCGGCCCGAGGTGGTCCACATTACCACCCCGGCCGGGTCGCACGCCCTCTTGGCACAACAGTGCCTGCGCGCGGGTGCCCATGTGTACGTCGAAAAGCCCTTCACGCTCGACGTGGCCAGTTGCCGCCAAGTGCTTGAAACGGCGCGCCAGGCCGGGCGACTGGTCTGCTGCGGCCACAACGAACTGTTCGACCCGGTCTGGCAACAAACACGGCGACGCATCGCGTCGGGCGCCTTGGGCCCCGTGGTCCTGGCCGAGGCGGTCCAAGGTTACGACCTGTCGGGACCGTTTGGCGCGCTGCTCGTGGCCGAGCCCGACCACTGGGTGCGGCGCTTGCCCGGCGGTTTTTTTCAGAACATCATTTCACACTCGGTTTGCAAGCTGAGCGAGGTGCTGCCGCACGAACCGCTCGAGGTTACCGCACGCTGGTTTGCCCCGCACCCCGCCGCCGGCTTTCCGACCGAGCTGCGCGCCTGGATCGTCGGGCGCACGGCGTCGGCCAGCCTGACGGTGTCGAGCGCCGCCCGGCCGCTCGAGCGCGTGGTGCGCTTGTTGGGTACCCAGGAATCGTGGGAAGTCGACTTCGAGCGCCGGCAATGTCGCCGCGCGCGAGCCATTTCCGTGCGCGGCCCGTTTGTCAACTTCCAAGCGCCGTGGCGCAACACGACCGAGGGGCTAGCCACGTTGTGGCACAGCGCGGTGAGCTTCGCGCGGAACGACATCCACTATTTCGCCGGCCTGAAGGGTCTGTGCGAGGCGTTCTATGCGTCGATCCGCGGTGCTTCACCCACGCCCACACCCCCCGCGGAAATTCTTCGCGTGACGGCGATCATGGACGCGATCTTTGCCGCTTGCCGCGCAGCGGACTCCGTCGACCCGGTACGCGTGGACCAGGCAACCACCACCGAGGATTCGGCATGACCGACGGAGCACCACCGCCGATTCCACCAGCCGCAAGTACAGCGGCCAGCCCCGGTCGCGCGCTGGTCACCGGGGGGACCGGCTTTCTAGGACGGCCGCTCGTGGCCCGCTTGCTGCGCGCCGGCTGGCACGTGCGCTGCCTGATACGAATGGCCGACGACCGCGCCCGCCTGTGCGTCGGCTTGTCGGCCGATGAGGCCGCACGGCTCGAATGCCACGTGGGCAGCCTGATGAAACCGGCCGACTGCGAGGCCGCCCTGGCCGATTGCCGCGTGGTGTATCACGTGGCCGCGGCACTGGGGGGCGCCCCGGCGCGGTTCGTCTTAACCAACGTGGTGGGCACGCGCGTGCTGGTCGAGGCGGTGCGCCGTCGGCCGGTGGAACGCTTCGTGCTGGTCAGCTCGGTAGCCGTGCTGGCCACGGCGCAGATCCCGCGTCACGGCGTGTTCGACGAACAAGCCCCCCTGGAACCTCGCCCCCAAGATCGCGATCCGTACTGCTACAGCAAGGTGATTCAAGAACGCGTCTGTTGGGAAGCACATCGCGGCGGAAGGTTGCCCCTGGTGGTTGTCCGGCCAGGCGTGTTGTACGGTCCCGGGCGCGAGGGGCTGGGCACGCGCGTGGGGCTGCGCTTCGGCAACGTCATGCTGCGCATGGGCGGCCGACAGCGGTTGCCATATGTGTATGTGGACAACGCCGCACAAGGCGTGCTGCTGGCCGGCACCGCGCCCGGCGTGGTGGGCGAATCGTTCAACTTGCTCGACGACGAACTGCCCACCGGCCGGCAGATGATTCGAGCCTATCGGCGCGCGCGCGGGCGGCTGTGGGTGCTGGCCTTTCCGCACTGGACCATCGGCCCCTTGTCGGGTTTTTGCGAGTGGTACCACCGCTGGAGCCGGGGCCAGTTGCCCGCCGTGCTGACACGCCCCATTAGCGACGCACTGTGGAAACCGGTGCGCTACGACAACGGTCGAGCAAAAACCCGGCTCGGCTGGCGCCCCGAGGTCGGCCTGGCCGAGGGCTTGGCACGCACCTTCGCGAACTAAGAACCGATTGCAACAAGCCGATGCCAGGGCACACTGGGTGCCACTCTACGCCGTTAACCCTTTTCGCGAGAGGAATTGTCCTTGATGCGACTGGCTTGGTCGCCTTACAGGCGGTGTGGAAGAAACCCCATGCCCCTGAAAGGAGTTCAGGATGTCGCATCAAGGCCAAGGACGGTCGGCGGATCGGCCCGCCGTGTTCGCTGCTCTCAATTGGCTGGTGAAACCGCAAGCGTTTGGTCGCTTGTCGTTTCGCCAGGAGTGTCGGTGGACGCCGGCGTCGCTGGTCAAAGCAACGCTTGTTTGGGCGTGGAGCGAAGAGGCGTCGCGGGTCGACCGCTTCGTCTCGGCCCAGGAGGTTATCAGGCTCGGCGACGACAAGCAACGCGAATCGGTCAGCTATCAGGCGTTTATCAAGTTGCTGCAACGACACCCGGCCGTTTTGCTGGCGGCGGTGGTCGCGACGTTGCAGCGCGCGGTGCGCGAGTCGCTTGGCAATTGCGACCGCGTCGCCGGCTGTCTGGCCTTTACCGTCGACGGCACGCGGCGCAGAAGAAAGCGGCCGTGCCGCAGGCGGCGCTGACGACCCTCTGGCATCTCGGCTCGGGATTGCCGTGGAGTTGGAAGCACGGTCCGCGCCGGGAGGGTGAACGGTCTCACCTGCTCGCCATGCTCCCGGCGCTGCCGGAGCAGTCCTTGTTGCTGGCGGATGCCGGATTCGTCGGGTACGACTTTTGGCAAGCGCTGCTCGCCGCCGGACACGACTTCGTAATTCGCGTCGGGGCGAACGTGGCGTTGCTCAAACAACTGGGTTACTACCGCGAGTGCGCCGATCGCGTCTATCTCTGGACCGATCGCCAGTCGAAACGCAGTCAGCCGCCGCTCATACTGCGATTGGTCGTGGCCCACGGCGGCAAGCATCCGGTGTATCTCGTCTCCAGCGTGCTGACCAACAGCCGGCTGTCGGATCGGCAAATCATCGAGTTGTATCAAGCGCGGTGGGGCATCGAAGTGTTCTACCGCGGCTTCAAACGCACCTTCGGCCGGCACAAGCTCCGTTCGGCGTCCCCGGACAATGCGCACCTCGAACTCGACTGGTCGCTCGTCGCCCTCTGGGCGGCGTGTCTGTACGCCAAGCATCAGCAACTCGAAGCTGGCGAGGACGTCGCCCGCACCAGCGTCGCCGGCGTCTTGCGCATCCTCCGCCGCGCGGTCCGCCAAACCGCCGCGAACCTCGCCCAACTGTTGGCCGAAGCACTGATCGACCCCTATACTCGCACCAACAAAGACAGTCGCGACTATCCCCGAAAGAAAACCGAAACGCCAAGTACAAGTCCGCCGCAAATAACCACAGCGACGAAACAACAAATCAAAATGACACAAGAAATCAAAGGGTTAACGGCGTAGAGTGGCACCTGATCTCGGTTTTCCTTGCAGCCGCAACACTTTCAAAGTAGCTGTCCATTCTCCGAAACTGGCGCTGCGTGACTTTGGCGGATCGATTATTCAGGGGGCATGGATGTCGAGCAACTGCAGGACGAGGTGCGGCTAGGGCGGATTGGCGTCGCTCAATTGATCGACGTGATCGCGGCCGAGGGGCGGCAATTGCAGGCGGCGAAGGAACAGAACGCCGAGCTGACGCGGCGGATCGCGGAACTCGAACGACGACTGATCGAGACGAACCAGCAACTCGCCGCCGCTGTCCAGAAGATCGCCGAGCTGGAACAAAAGCCTGGCGGCTCGGGGACGACGAAGCTCGACCAAGCCTTTTCGCTGCGCGCGGAAGAGCAGCGGCAGGCGGCGCGCGGCAAGCGGTCGCAGCGCAAACCGCGTCCCCTGCGGCGCGGGCGCGTCACGACGGCCGAGAAGATCAAGCAGGCCGAACGGACGGAGTCCGTGTTTCCGGCGGGCGTGCCCCAGCAAGATTGCACGCTTTCGCACACGCGGCCGGTGTGGCGATTGGAATCTGGTCGCGCCGTGCTGGTGGCCTACGAAATCTATCGCGGTCCGCAGAATCAATTCGGAAAAATCCCCGGCGTACTGGGACGCAGCGAGTTTGGCGTCGAGATCGTGATCGCGATCGCCTATCAGGTCCACGTGGTCGGACTGTCGTTCGATAAAGTCTGCCTGTTGATGAATTTCTTTCCACACCTGCGGCTGCGCAAGTCGCAGGTCGACGCGTTGCTCAAGCAACTGGCGCGGCATTGGGCGGGCGAGTTTGAGCGGCTCTGCACGCTGCTGGCCAACTCGGCCGTGGTGCATGCCGACGAAACCAGTTGGAGCCTGAACAGCGTCTGGGCGTTCTTGTCGGAGCAGGCGCGGGTGCTGCTGTTCGGCGTGCACAAAGACGCCGCCACGCTCGAACAGGTGCTCGATCCGGCCACGTTCGCCGGGATCGTGGTCAGCGACGACGCGGCGGTCTACG
>CAYSXM010000265.1:0-6235 GCA_964434905.1 uncultured Pirellulales bacterium
TGGATCATGGCGTTGTACAGCACCGTGGGTTGGTGCGGGTTGTCGGGCGCGGCGGGTGCCGGGGGCTGGGGGGGTGCATCCTTGCCAGCGTCCTTGGCCGCCTTGGCTGCTTTTTCCCACTCCACCCGCGCGGCGTCGTACGCCGCACGCGCCGCCGGATAGTTGGCACGCGCCGCGTCGTAGGCATCCAGCAGCGGTTGCAGGTCCGACATCGACCGGAACTTCTCGCGCGTCGTCCAGGCCTCGGCCGGAGTGCCTCCGTACGAAGTATTGATCAATCCCACGGGCACGCCCAACGCGTCGTGCAGGCTGCGGCCAAAGTGATAGGCCACGGCTGAAAACTCGGGCACGCTTTCGGGCGTACAGTGCGACCACGAGATGTCGGCGGTGCTTTGCGGTTCGACCTGCCCCTGGCGCGGCACGGTCAGCAACCGCAGCATCGGATGTGTCGCTTCGGCAATCGTGCGCTGGGGTTCGGAACTGGCCTTCACAGACCATTGCATGTTCGATTGACCGCTGGCCAGCCACACCTCGCCCACCAGCACGTCGCCCACGGTTCTCTGGTTTTCACCGCTGAAGAGCATTTCGTGGGGCCCGCCCGCCGCGAGCGGCGCCAGCTTCACCTGCCACCGGCCGTCGGCGTCGGCCGTGGCAGTGGCCGATTGCCCGGCAATGCTCACCGTGACTTGTTCGCCCGGCTTGGCGGTGCCCCACACCGGTACCGGCATGCCCTGCTGTAACACGGCACCATTGGTAAACAGCCGATGCGGTTCGACGGCCGCCACGGCCCCCTGGCACCAGCAACAGAAACCAGCCGCTATCAACAGCATCTGGCCAATGAACGAACGCTTCACGATGAATCTCCTCGATAGTACCACGGGGGCCACAGCCACTCGGCCGACTGGGCCTGGCCGCGCCCTGGGCGCGGCTTGTTGGCGTGCGCCGAATTCTTTTAACCGACCGCGTGGCCAATTGCTACTATTTTGCCCCGATTGCCCAGTCGTTTCGTCAGCCCGTGGCAGAAGAACACGTTCGCCACAATTTTTTCGCAGCTCGACCGGAGGTTGCCACTCGATCGGGGTCGGTGCCTGGGTTCTGAACCCCAAGGGAGAATGTCGGAGCGGTTCGGTAGGGCAAGCCTTAACGAGCCCCACCGTCGGAGGCCGGTCCCCGATGGCAAGCTGTACCGATTCTGTAACCTCTGCGCTGGCAGCGCGATTGACCGGAGGCCTCTGGTTAGGGGGACGATGACTCTAGTAAGGGCCAGGCCGGCTTTGCACATCGCGTCGGTCGGGTAACCGCTGCAGATTGGCGCAATCGAATCCCATCTTTCGGAGGTGTCTCATGACACCGACAACCCCACGCTGGAACGGCCTGGTCGCCAGTCTGGCAGCTACCTGCGTGGCGGGTTCCGTTTGGGCCCAGGCACCTGCTCGCACCCCGCGCGCCGCGCGCCACCCGTTGCGAAGTGGTGTGCAAGCCGTGGTGGTCGAAGACCACCCCACCGCGCCTGGCACCCGTGCCGACACGGCCGCCGCCCCCGAGGCGCCCGCGCCCAGCGTGCTGCCCGAAGTGGTCAAGGACTTGCACCCCAACGGCCGCCTGAAAAGCCAGCGCCAGGTGGTTCGCGATGCCCAGGGGCACGCACTCAATCACGGGCCGTGGATCGTGTACGACGCCGAGGGCCAGGTGCTGGGCACGGGCCAATATGAACAGGGACGCCGGGTAGGGCCTTGGACACGGCGCTTTCCCCTGGGCGACGGCGCGATGTTCGACGGTCCGCTGTTCAGCCAGTTCACCCCGCCCTTCAAAGCCCAGGCCACGTTTGCCAACGACGAGCTCGACGGCACCTGGACCATTCGCGACACTCGCGGACGCGCCATGGCACGCTGGGAATTTTCCGCGGGGCAGCGCCAGGGAAAGCACCTGTGGTGGTATCCCGACGGGCAACAACGCCGCGAGGCGGTTTACCAAGACGATCAGCTCAAAGGGCCCTTTCGCGAGTGGAACGCCGCGGGGCAACTGGAAACCGACGTGCGCTACCTGGGTGGCCGCCGGATTGAAGTGGTGACCGAATGGTACGCGCCGGAAAAACGCCGCTCGGAAGGCGAATTCCTGATGCCCCGCGAAGTGACACAAACCCACTTCGATTTCTGGGCCGGCGTGGCCGAAGAAGAAATCTTGGCCAGCTCGGGGCAGCCTGAACGCCACGGGCGATATCTAGGATTTCATCCCACGGGTGCGCCGCACATCGAAGGTACCTACGACCACGACCGGCCTGTCGGAGAGTTCACCTGGTGGTATCCTAGCGGTCAGGTGCAGGTGACCGGCCGCTACGAGCTGGGCCAGGAAGACGGCGATTGGACCTGGCACCACGCGAACGGCCAGCGACAGATGTCCGGTCGCTACGTGGCAGGTCGGCAGGTGGGCGCCTGGACCTGGTGGAACGATCGCGGTAAGGTGGCGCGCACCCAGCAGTTTGGCGATTCCGCGGCCCCCTTGGTCGCGCGCGACGAGCCCACTCCGGTTGCCCCGCGCCATGTCCGCCGTGCTGTCCGCCCTGAGCCCAGCCCTCGCGCGCCGATCTATCAGGCGGCCCGGCCCACCGACGAGAATCTTCTGTAGCGCCGCACGGCCACCTGCGGCGCTGCTTGGCTCGCGCTGGCGGCCCCGCGCAACCTCATGACGCCGCTTCCGATCACCAGCCCCCACAATCCTCGCTTCCAAAGAGCGCTCGAACTGCGCGACGCGCGCGCCCGGCGTGCCCAGGGGCGGTTTTTGATCGATGGCCGCCGCGAGCTGTCCCAGGCCCTGGCGGCAGGGGTCGAGGTGCTGGAGGCTTTTTGCGAGGCCACACCCGCCGCGCAGGCAGCCGCCGCACCGCTGGTGTCGGGGCTGGTCGCGGGCGGATGCCAGCTCTATTCGCTTCCCTCGCGGTTGTTCGACAGGCTGGCCTATGGCCAGCGCCGCGAAGCCGTGGTTGCCGTGGCCCGCGCGCCGGTCCGCCTGCTGGCCGACCTTCACTCGCCGCGCGAGCAGGCCGTGGCGGTGATCGAAGGAGTCGAAAAACCTGGCAACGTGGGGGCGATTGTTCGCAGCGCCGACGCGGCAGGCATTGGCGCGCTGATCGTGGCCGACCCGGCCTGCGACTTGTTTCACCCTCAAGTTATTCGCGCCAGCCTCGGTGCCATTTTCCATTTGCCGTCGGTCGTAGCCACGGCCGAGGACACCCTGGCCTGGCTCCGCGCACAAGGGCGGCGGCTGCTGGCCGCGCGACTGGACCACGCGTGCGACTACACCACCGTCGATTGGCAGCCCCCACTGGCGATTGTGTTGGGCAGCGAAGCACAAGGTCTCTCGGCCCGCTGGAACGAGGCCGACGTGACCGGCGTTCGATTGCCGATGCACGGGGCAGGCGATAGCCTCAATGTTTCGGTGGCTGCGGCCGTGCTGTTTTATGAAGCGCTGCGCTGCCGCGCGCCGCGGAGCCAGTGATGGGCGGCCGCTACATTGGAATGCCGTCGACAGGCGCCGCCCCCCGCCCATGAGAACTGCAAAGTCGGGGTCTGGAACTTTTTTCGGTCAACACGCACTGCATTCAACCAACTTCCGTCGGCCGAAAACAGGTTCCTGACCCCCTCGCATTTGACTTTGCAGTTCGTGGGGCAAAGTATACTTGACCGCAAGACATCCGAACAACTGGCCTGGAAAACCTTGAGATGCCAACCGTTGCCGTCAAACCTGAACTGATCCAATGGGCGATCAATCGTTCGGGTTTGTCGATGGAGGTTCTGCTCGACAAGTTCCCAAAGCTGGCCGAGTGGAGCCGCGGCGAGCGGCAACCGACCTTTCGCCAGCTTGAAGGTTTTGCGCGGACGACCATGACGCCGTTCGGCGCAATGTTTCTTGACGCGCCCCCGAAAGAAGTTCTTCCTGTTCCCGACTTTCGCACCCGTAACAACGCGCCGCTGAAACGATACAGTCCGAATCTGCTCGACACAATTCACTCGATGCAGCGACGGCAGGCATGGTTGCGCGAGTGGTTGACGGAAGATGGGACCGAGCCGCTGAATTTCGTCGGTGCCGCTGACGCCACGGACAACATCAAGTCGTTGGCGCAACGAATACGCCAGCGGCTCGATCTCGACGCCGATTGGGCTGCCGGCCTGGCTAACTGGGAAGAGGCTCTGCAAACGCTTCGCAAGGCGATTGAACGAATGGGCATCGTCGTGTTCAGCAACGGTGTTGTCGGCCTCAACAACCATCGCCTGCTGGATCCCGACGAGTTCCGGGGCTTTGTGCTGTGCGACTCTGTCGCCCCAGTGATCTTTGTCAACGACGCCGACACAAAATCAGCGCGCATCTTCACGTTGGCACATGAATTGGCGCATGTGTGGCTGGGACAGGACGGCGTGTTCAACCTCGATAAGCTGATGCCGGCTCGGAACGACAACGAGCAATTCTGCAATCGAGTCGCCGCAGAGTTTCTGATGCCAGGTTACAAGCTGATGGAACGTTGGCAAGAAGCCAGCGAGACGGAGAAGCCGTTTCATACTCTCGCCCGATGGTTCAAGGTTAGCCCGGTCGTGGCGGCACGTCGAGCTCTCGATCTGGAATTCATCACCCAAAGCGAATTCTTCACCTTCTATGAACAGGATCGGGCCGACTGGCTCAGGCTGAAAGAAGCGGAACGCAAGAAGTCTTCGGGAGGCAATTTTTACGCAACCCAAAATGCTCGACTGGGGAGGCCATTTTCGGCAGCAGTCGTCCGGGCCGTGCGGGAAGGCCGAATTCTATACGAAGAGGCGTTTCTCCTGACTGACATGAAGGGCGCGACATTCCACAGGTATGCCGACATCGTCCTGAAAAGAGTAAAGGACGAACGTGAGTAAACGCTATTTGCTTGACGCGAATGTCTTTATTGAAGCGAAAAATCGGTACTACGGATTCGACTTCTGCCCCGGCTTTTGGTCGTCGCTCGTCGTTCAGCACAGGGGAAAGCGTGTCGTCAGTATCGACCGGATCGAAAACGAACTGAGGGCACAAGACGACGAAGTGACGGCCTGGGTCGAAAAGACCGCTCCGGACACATTCTTCAAGAAAACAGAGGACCAAGCGGTCGTCGACAAGTTTCAGAAGTTAGTAATTTGGGTGTACTCGCAATCCCAATTCACCGATGCGGCCAAGTCCAAATTCGCTTCCGCCGCGGATGGCTGGGGCATCGCCTATGCCGCCGTCAATCGGCTTGTCGTCGTAACGCACGAGCTGTTTGCCCCGGACGTCAAGAATGACGTCAAAATCCCCAACGTGTGCGTCGAGTTCGACGTCGAATATGTGGATACATTCGAAATGCTTCGCGATTTGGGTGACAAATTTATTCGCAGCACCAAACGTGGCGGAACAAGTCGCCGGGCGAAACATGGTTGAGTGATTGAATGTCGGGCTTCACTTTCCGGAACCGGCTGGTGCCACTGGACTCGTGTCCAGAAATCGGCCCCACGTCATGGACGTGGGGCTATGACGTCTACCTTACAAGTACAGAATTGTGCGAATTCGTGCGCCACTCGCAACGTCACAACGAGGGCGTATTGTCTTAGCCCCCGGTGATTCACACCGGGGGGAAACCGTGCTGGTGCCACTGGACTCGTGTCTAGAAATCGGCCCCACGTCATGGACGTGGGGGTAAGACATCGGACAGGCGGCTAGGGCTCCGTCAAAGCCAGATTGCCGATTCGTCGGGCCGTAAGCCCCGACGCACTGCTGGAAACACCGCCCCAACCCAAGGCACGCCCGACCCTAGGCCGGCAGACCAGCCAACCGAGCTTCCCACCTAGCAGCCGGTTGTTATATTCAACAGACTGCCAGAGGTTTTTGGGCCCCCGGCGGTGGGGTGGCTAGGAAGCAGGTCGTCCGCCACAAGGTCTCGCGATCGGCGCCTGTCGGTGCGCGGGCTGAAGTTAGGTCAGCAAAGCGAGCAAGTCATGGTCAAGAAACGGTTGATGACACCCGGCCCGACCCAAGTGCCCGAGGAAGCACTGCTGGTCCTTGCCAAGCAGATCACGCACCATCGGACGGGCGAGTTTCGGGCGATGTTCGCCGAGGTGCTGGCCGGGCTGAAATACGTCTTCCAAACCAAGGCCGACGTGGTGGTGCTGGCCAGTTCGGGCACGGGGGCCATGGAGGCCGCGGTCACCAACCTGGCGCCGCGCGGGTCGAAGGCGATCGTGCTCGAGTC